>JADYXQ010000266.1 GCA_021772135.1 Candidatus Obscuribacter sp. | reverse complement strand
AGAAAAAACCAGAAAAGAGAAAATCTACTGAAATCACCGGGATCTCAAGCGGCAAATTTAAACTGTCGCTCCCGGCAAAACATATTGACGCCAGACAAAGCCAGCTATTGAAGTCTATATGTGCAATAATGAACACACATGCGGCCTGAGTTTGGCAAATTTTAACCGTGTGTCCTTCTGGACACGGTTAATACAATGCAGATACTCACGGCCCAAAACCTATTCCTGACCAGGTTGCCCGGCTATATAAAGCAAACAATTGTCGAAGCAAGCGATATTGTGCACATGGATTTACGCGAAAAAATCTATGAAGCAAACCAGCCTATTCAGTTTGTTGATTTTCCAATAGACGGCGTTATGTCGGTCGTAAGACCGTGCGATGACGGCTCGGAAGTAGAAGTTGCGAATATTGGTTGCGAAGGCATGGTTGGTGTTGCCGTAACGCTTGGCGTTGAAAAAGTATCGGAACGCGCTTTTTGCCAGGTTGAAGGTTCGTCACATCGTATAAAAACAGAAGTATTTTTATCTCTCTTCGAAAAGCATGTCGAGATTCAAAAATTGTGTCAACGCTACACTTCCACTATTATTGACCAGATGGCCTGCAATACTGGGTGTAATCAAACTCACTCAGTCGAACAGCGGTGCGCTAGATGGCTCCTAATGACTCATGATCGAGTTCAAAAAGACCAGTTTGTCCTCACTCAAGAATTTCTATCTATTATGCTCGGCGTTTCACGCACCAATGTCAATGCTGCTGCTGGGGTATTATCTGCGGCTAATTTGATTAGTTATACGCGTGGGAACTTAAAAATCTTAGACCGTCTCGGATTAGAGCAAGCAAGCTGTAGCTGTCACAAAGCTTTAAACGACTACTTTACGATAGTGATGCAAAACTGAATTCTTACACCCTTGGTGGGTCAGCGGGATTCATTTGAATTTATCTCTACAAAAAGTCAGCTCTCTCGTCGTGTTTATCCAAAGCTTTGGGTAGTGACTCGCTGCCGTTTAACGGAAGCCATTCGCTCAACTTCTTTTTAAGTTCATCCATCGTCACCGGTTTGAACAAATAGTCATCCATTCCTGCTTCAGCACATCGCGCCTTATCTTGATACGCCGTCAACGCAATGATAGGGGTATGTTCTTGTCCTTGCTGCTGTTCGAACAAGCGAATTTGAGCTGTCGCCTCAAATCCGTCCATTGCTGGCATCATAATATCCATCAAAATGAGGCTATAGCTATGCTCTTTTACCATTCTCAGTGCCTCTCTTCCGTTGACGGCATAATGAGCCGGATAGCCAAGCTTCCTGAGTTGCCGCACAACAACATAACGCAAGGTATCGTCGTCTTCAACGATCAAAATCAGGGGAATTACATCCATCAGATTGTCCTCTGAAGTTGGACAATCAACCAAAAAGTAGAACCTTCGGACGGTGTACTATCTGCGCCTATTTGACCCTGTAGCAAGTCTGCATACTGCTTCGATATCGCCAGGCCCAGACCAGTGCCGCCATATTCACGAGTTGTGCTGGCATCGGCTTGGATGAATGGTTGAAAAAGTCTGGCTCGAACTTCTGGTGTGATACCAATTCCGGTATCACTAACAAAGAACCGAACGGTTACTGTTTTTTCGTCTTCTTCAATTAATTCGGAACTAATGCGAACATGGCCAGATGGGGTAAATTTGATGGCATTGTGGGCGAAATTAGTCAGTATTTGACGAAGTTTACTTTCATCGCCATACAACGTTTCTGGAATGCGCAAGTCTACTACTGGCTCAATTGTCAACCGTTTTGCTGCGATGTTGGGCGAGACTAAATCAGTGACGATTTTAATTACCTGCTCAGGAGAAAATGCAACGACCTCCACACCCATTTTGCCTGCTTCAAGCTTTGAAAAATCAAGCAGCGAATTTAAGACTGAAAGCAGATTCCTAGATGCTTCATGAAGCCGCTGCGCTATTTCCGGCAGTTCCTCAACATCAGGGTCGAGCACCAAGATCTCTGATAGTCCGACAACTCCACTCAGCGGCGTTCGTATCTCGTGACTAACAATTGCAACGAATTCCGACTTGAGTTTATTTGCTTTGATAGCCTCATCTCTTGCTGCTTCAGCTAAGATTTTCACTGTTCTCGTCTCGGCAATTTGCTCTTGCAACTTGTCGTTGGCTTCTTGTAATTCTTTTGGACTACGCAGCAACAAAGCTTGCGGAATAAGAGGGTAAAGCAGGGCGGCTGTTACTAAAGAGATTACAGCAGTTAGCAGATCGAGGAACGCTTCTAGCCAATAATCAGCGTGGTACAACGTCCAAATTTTCGCCAGGTGTGTAATACCGCAGGACAAAATGAAAGCGGCAAAAAGCTTGAACATGTGGGGATAAGGGAGATCTTTCCTTCTGCCTATGAAGCGCTGCAAGGCAAGAGGTATAAGAAAATATGCAATAGCAATTCCGAGGTTACCGGCAATGAAAACAAATAACAGCGGTCCGTTCCATTGCAGGCAAAAGCCATGCGGCATAAACCCACTGCTCAAATTTGAGAACCAATCAGGCACGTTGACACCTTATCAAGGAAGTTGGCTATAGATTGTAATTCGGAAAGTTATAGCAAAACGAATCAGTCATATAAAACTCAACACCCAGGCGCTTGGCAAGCCGACCGAGAGCTGCCCAGAGAAGCCAAGAGAGCATTTCAGGTGGAAAAATGTCCGCCCTCGGTCACGAGGTCAAATTTCGAAGTCGTCTATTCGACGCATGGCTTGTCGATCTTTTTCAGCTAAGGCTTTTTTACCCAGCTTTTCGTAAGCGCTGGCCCGCAGATTCAATGCACTATAATCTTGCCTTTGGGCTGCATTGCTTCTACCTAAGTGAAGCAGAGCAAGTGAGCAATCATCCACAGACTTCTGGTACATTGCTAATTTGATATAAGCTTGCGCCCTGCAGACGTAAATTCGATCGGCCCGTTTCGGATTCTGCGCAATAGCTGTCGTATAGTCTTTTACGGCCTCGCTGTGTCGACCTAGACGAACGTAAACATCGCCCCTGGACCAATGTGCCTTGAAAGATTGACCGTGTTGGAGCGTGATGGCTGCGCTAAAATCTTTAATTGCCTGATCATTTTTGTTCAATACTTTGCTCACATCCCCACGACACATGAAATACCCGCTTTGGGTGCAGTCAAGCGCAATCACTTGATCAAGCTCTTGATCGGCCTGCCTGTAGTTACCGTTTTCAATATGACAGTCCGCCAATATTTTATGAGCTTTAGCGACAAGTTTATCGGGAACAGTTTTCAGAGAAAGCGTTTTTTGACAGTCTTTTTGAGCTTTTGAATATTGCTCTAGAAGCAAATACAATTCAGCCCTTTGCACAAGAGCTGGTACATAATTTGGTTCAACTGACAGAGCGCGATTAAAACATAACAGGGCTTCTTCATGGTGCCTCTGCTTCAACGAAAACATGCCTTTCTTGTAATATGTCTCAGCCGAGGTAGCAGCAAGAGCTTGGCTAGAGCTGGTTACCGCAAATACTAGAAATAGTATAGACAAAATTTTTGCGGCAAATATTTTAGTAAGTTTTCTCTGCAAGGCTGTCTCATTTCTTTGCTGCAATCAGTAGCATCCGCACTCTTATACCGCATTAACATCAACAAAATCATCCAGGGCCTGCCTGTATAGAGGTAAAAGCACCTGTAGAATTTCTTGTCTTTCAAAAACGAGAGCGGCAGGTGTGTGTCTTAAAATAGTCTTTTCTCTGCGCTCAAGCCTTTGCAAAGCCACTTCAGTTGAGCAAGCCAGATAGTGCATTGAGACCGCATAGCCACGCTACTTTACTCGATCAATAAGGTCAAGGTGGCTTCTAGCGGTGGCACTGTGATCAAACAAAATGTCACGCTTATTTTCCAGCAGGGTTTGCAATAAATAATAGCCAATTGCTCTGGCGGGCCATTCCCACGATTTGAAAGCATCAGGCAAATTCGTGGCGGCACAATCTCGGCGATAACCGCACAACTGTTCCATTACCGTATCGAACTGCACCAGGTTGTAACCGGCATGGTCTTTGACAAAGCTTGCGGCATAAGTACTCTTGCCAGCACCAGGCATGCCGCACAGATGAACCAAACGAGGTCTCGACGAAGCTTGCGAAAGAAGCAGGACATTTTCAACAATATCCTGAGCTTCATTTTTTAAATGAGGTGGAATGTCTTCATAATCTATTAGCTTGCCGCGTTTTAAGGTCATTATTCAAAGTTGTGTCGCAAGTAACTGAGGTTCGGCGTTCCAGAGCCGGAGCTTAAAATCTTGGCCCTGCCCCTCGAGCAGACAAACGCCGCCGGTGGCCACCTTAAAGCTATGTTCGATCACTCGCCTGTTAAACTCACCGGCGACAAGATGCAAAAAATATCTCAACCGGCCGTTGCTGCTAACAAGTAAAATATTTGCGTTGTCATCGTCAGCGAATTTTTCAGACAACTCCTGAACAAAACTTTCCACTTCTTTTTGCACAGTGCTTTCGTCTGATGACCAGCCGCCATCGTGGGGCCAGACACTGCTTTCAACCCAACCTTTGAGCGCACCTTCGCCAAATTGCTCAGTGATCTCGCCGTCGGTTCTTCCGCACCACTGGCCATAGTCTAATTCTTTTAAGCGCAAATCATCAGTTGCAACCATATCAATGCCAGCGGTTTTAAGAGCAATAGCGGCAAACTGTTTGGTGCGCAAAAGTGGGGCGCAATATACTGCTGTCAGTGGTATGCCTTTGAGCGCCTGACCGAACCGTTCAGCCTGGGCGATGCCGCCTTGAACCAGAGGCAAATCATTGTTGCCGCCCACCCAGAACACTTTATCTCCGGCAGCAAAAGTATTGCCGTGCCGCGCCAAAATCAATTTCATACCAGGCTCTCCGCAAAAAGTTCGCCTTGAGCAGCAATGATTGCTTCAACTCTGCCAATATCATCGGGGCTGTCCACAGACCAGTGTGTTCTGCCTCGATAATCGACTAGCACCACTCTAATGGGTACACCGTTTTCTATGGCGCGCAACTGCTCCAGTCCTTCTACTTTTTCCAGAACTCCCTGAGGAAGCGCCAGATATTGTTTTAAAGCTGAATAGCGGTAACCATAAAGTCCAATGTGGCGGTAAACAGGCACATCGGCATTGGCATCGGCTTTTGAAATAACGTCTGGTCGAATAAAAGGAATAGGCGATTTAGAAAAGTAGAGAGCATTGAAACGCTTATCGAAAACTACCAGGGTGCCGCCCACAATACCGCGTGCTTTTTGATCCACAAGATCGCGAAACTGAGTCATTGTCATTTTCGTCGCCGGTGTGGCGATTTGCACAGACGAATCGGCACGCATGGCTTCAATGAGGTTATTCAAAATCCACGGTGGCGTTAAAACCGCGTCACCCTGCAAGTTGAGCACAATGTCTGGGGTTACGCCCATATTAACGAGGGCTTCGAACACTCGCTCAGAGCCGTTAGCGCACTGCTCGCTGGTTCTCACTACCTCGGCACCAAAGCCTTTTGCTGCTTCTTCAATACGAATATCGTCAGTTGTAATTACCACTTTGTCGGCTGCAGCTAGGCTGGCGATGCGCCAGGTGCGCTCGATCATTGCCATGCCGCTAATAGGCGCTAGTGGCTTACCAGGAAATCTTGACGAGCCGTAACGGGCCGGAATGACAATTATCGAGTTCACCAGATACCACCATTGCAAAATGAACCTAAGATATTAGCATTTCTAACTTTCGTATTGCGAATGCCACGTGGGCTCCTGATCGAGCACGTCTTTTTCAGTAGAGTAACTGGCCCTGCCTCGGGTATCAATGAGATTTTCGTGCAATTGAAACTGCGGGCGCAAAGCTAGTTTTTCGGCCAGCTCTGTTTCTGGTTTAGCTAATAATTGAGCAAAATAAGCGCGCAATTTATTGCGTTCGTCAACTTCACTGTTGTGTGTCCAGATTAGTAAAAAGCGGATACCGGGCACGATTAAAAAGAAAAGCGAAAAAGGCAAGACGAAATGCCAGTTGCTGAAGCCTTCAGGTATTGCCGAAACAGGACCGGCGACAAAAAAGTCTGGATGGAGAAAGTCAAAGTAAGAAATCAAAAGCAAAATTGTTGATGCAAACCAGACTGGAACAATGGAGGTAAATGGTAACTCTGAAAATTTCCAGCTACGTTCTTTGAGAAAAAGAGGCATAGTGAAATCAGCGCCTTTGCTTTTCATCAGCTCTGGAAAAAGATATACGAGACTGCCATTGTCGGCTACTTCAGCATGGCCTCCGAAGCGCACCAGCACAGGCAACATCGAGTCTTCATCGTCAGGCGGGCAGCAAAGATAAGGAGCCATCTGCTCCACCACTACAGCGCCTTTATTCTGGCGAATTACTTCTGCAACCACCTGCCATTGCAATTGATCAAAATGATCATTGGCATTACCGTCGCCAAAAACAAATGAAAAGCAGACATTGAAAAACGAGGCTTTAGAATATTTTGGTTCTTCATTTTCGTCTTTCAATAAATCCCAAATATTCTCAAGCTTACGATTGCGATAGCGATAACGCCACGAGAAAATATTAGCTAGATTACCCAGGCCAATAGCATCAGCAAAACTCATCCACTTTTCGCCAGGTAGATGACTGCGAAACTGCTGCCCGTCTTGTTTTTCCAGCCAGACACCGCCAAAAATAAGGAGGATGTAATAGCCAAGAAAGCGCGGATGGCTGGGATGAAATTCCCAAATGGCAAAAAGCAGAGTGATACCAAAGACGACGCGTGCCAAAAAGAAAGCAATATCAAGCGCGACGCGTTTGGTCTGCTCTAAACGAATCGCTTTATCTTTAGCGGCGTAAATGTCTGCCAGGTTACCCGCAAACTTAAAGCAGATCTCGCCCTGCTCAGTCACCGTCATGTGACTGCTCGAATCACAGGCGATTTGTTGCAGAGCCAGAGTCACTTGAGGCAGAGGCAAGCCCGTAGAGAGTGCCACATCTTGAGCAGTAACCTGGCCTCCGAGATCTTCTACGGCCAGAATAATACGCTCTTTTTGCTCCGCAGGCAAAGCTATTGGTATGGCTAAATCCATCAGCTACATGACGTACGCGGGCTTGCTGCGATAAAGATTTCTGATTGTAGTTTTATCGGCTGGTGACAGCACGTTAACTACACGGTTTTCGTGCATAATATCGTCTCGATAGGGGCTGTGTGCCTTAATTCCCAGAGCATGACCAAATTCGTGGGCAGTGGCGCCGATCATTTTTTCAGGAGTGGAGTCAACCAATGTAGACAATTCAATTACTACAGGTTTTTGTTGAATATTTACTTTTTGCGCTTGCGCGTATGGATAAACTTGAGCGCAAGTATTACCTCCTACCATGATGCCACCAGGGGAGGTTGAATCGCGAAAAGCATCGACGAAGAACACCAGCACTTGCGCTTGCTTAGGGTCATTAACAAAGCCAAAGCTGAGAATGCCCTCGCGCTCGAACTGTCTCCACTGCTCAATGCCGGTAGCGACTTGAAAATTTGTTTCTTCTGTCCACTGGGGTGCTTTTTCCAGTTGACTGAAGCCGTCCGGTTGGCAAAGCAAATCATAAACTTGATCAGGACGCACTTTTTGCAACTCACTAAAAGGCAGCTCGGGCAATTTCAAACCGGGGCTGATCCAAATTTTGATGGGCATCTTGCGATTTTCCCAGCGCACCAGACCCATCTGCAGACTCGGTTCGCCTGGTGCGTAAGCCTGAGTGTTGGTGCCTGGTTTGCGGTCCATGCCTTCGGTCAGATGCAGACCCATAGAAGGCTGAAGCTGACTTTGATTGCCACCAGGATTAGCAAAGCTCTGAAAAGTCGCTCTCTGCAATTTGCGCGTTTGCGCTTGCGCTGGTGCAGTTTGCAATAAGCTCAGTGCCGCAACGAAGGCGAATAAGATTTTGCTGCAGCGTTTGCTGATCATATTGGTGGTGTAATTGCTGGTAAACAGTTGCAAGGAGTGGCAAATTCCGACTAAATGGGGTAATACACTGCTAGTAATCGGTGATAAGCCGTCTTAATCACTCATACCCGCACCTACCCAATCATAAAACAGGCTGAGACATAGCGCCAATATGGAATCTTACGAGCAACTTAGTCGCCGGGTAGCCAGAGCAATCGCCGACCAGATTCGCCTTAAACCAAACACCTGTTTGGGCCTACCCACTGGCCATACGCCCCTTTTGACTTATAAGATTCTGGCCAACTGGTCTCACGGCGGCGAGGAAGATTTAGATAGAGACGCTCCGCCCATAGACTGGTCAGGGGTGCTTTGTTTTGCCCTGGATGAATACCATGACGTTCAACCCAAAAATTCCTTTCAAGCATTTATAGAAGAGCATCTCTTCGATCAAACTAATTTGCCTTTGCCCAATCGGCTCAATCCTGGCCAATCAGATGACTACGATGAGCTGATTGCCAGCTGCGGCGGCCTTGATTTGACGGTTTTAGGCATTGGCGGCAACGGCCATATTGCTTTTAACGAGCCGGGAACGGCATTAGCCAGCTGGACCCACTGCACCTGGCTAGCCGAGTCGACCAGAGTAGCCAACCAGGAAGCTTTTGTCAGCCTTGATAATGTGCCGGTCACCGGTGTGACTATGGGTCTGCAAACCATTTTCGCCAGTCGGCGGGTCATTCTCATGGCGTCCGGCGAAAAGAAACGGTCAATCGTCGAACGCGCTTTTAACGGTGAAATCAGCGCCGACGTGCCTGCTTCTTACCTGCAAAACCATGGCCTGGTTGATGTCTGGACAGATTTTGGCTTTGAAAAAAGCTTTGCCGCTCAATCTGCACAGGAATAAATAAACATATAGAATGTAATTCACTATGTACAAAATCGCGATGTTCAAAAAAACCACAGCAAGAAGCCTGGCCCTGAGTTTAGGCCTGGCCCTGAGT
>JADYXQ010000265.1 GCA_021772135.1 Candidatus Obscuribacter sp. | reverse complement strand
GTTAATAAAAATCCAATTTCTTACGACATTTTATAGTACAAAATTTGAAAAAAGATAAGACCATAAAGAAATCACCCTGTCGCAGGCACGGAGCGCATTTGCTACGTACCTGGACAGATATGATTGATTCATGCGCTTACCTTTGCAGCCGAACGCTTAGCAGACAACCAGGAAAGGGTGCGGTAGTAGGGTCTGCGTTCAAGCAAACGAGCTACAGCCGCTCCGATGTCACCCGGTTTGATATCTGCAAAAAAGTCGGCCATCCACTGCACGCCACCTGATTCGTTGCGGCCACGCTCGCCGTCGGTGGAAGCCACGCGACCGCAGTATGAAACAACTTGCCAGTGAGGTTGTGCCAGAGCGCGAAAAGCAATGAGCGCACGCTTGGCATGAAATGGAGAAGTGACCACAAAGATTTTCACCGGGCGGTTATCGCTTTCCTGAATGCGCTCGAAAAAAAGAGCAGCGGCCAGAACAGCATTACCAACGGTGTCTTGTGATTCGCCTTCAAGAAAAATGCGCTCTGCCGAAATTCCTTCGTCGAGAAGAATTTTCTGCATTGCCTGCGCTTCAGAGATGATGCCAACTTGTTTGCGACCGTCACCGGACAAAATCAAACTGACATGAGGACGAGCTTTAGCTAACCTTGCAGCAGCACGAGCACGCAAAATAGTAGTTCTGGCAGGAGTTCCGTCGGGGGCTATACCAGAGCCGAGAACGACCGCAACCTCCTGACCAAGGCTGTTTATATTCATGTTGTTATTCCAGATCTGGAGAAAGCGAACCCTAGTTCAGCTTTCTCGGTAAATTTCAAAAACCAACAATCAATCAGCTGCACCAGCGTCCTTAGACCTGCCCAACGAAGACGTTAAAGAACAATCAACAAGTTGGCAGGGGTGAAAGGGGGATGGATAAAGTTATTTGGGTCTTAGAGAGTCTTAGCCGAAGAAAGTGAAAGTAATTGATACCTGAGCCTAATGATTCATGTATCTGACAATCAAACTAAATCAATTTAGTAAATGCGTGTCTGAGCTGCGCCAAGTATGTCGTTGCGGTGTAAAATCGAGGCCAATGGCAATAAGGACCTGGGCAAATGAAAATCGCAATTATGGGAAGCGGCGGTGTAGGCGCCCTTTTTGGCGCCCGCTTGGCGCACTCAGGTGTAGATGTTGCCTTCATCGCTCGCGGGGGTCATCTTGAAGCAATCAATAAAAATGGTTTGCAAATTGTAAGCTCGCAGCGGGGCGATTTGACCATAAAAACGCGAGCTGTAAGCGACCCGGCTTCAATTGGTGTAGTGGATTATGTCTTCTTCACCGTAAAACTCTGGGATACCGAAAGTGCCGCTGAGCTGATCAAACCAATGGTGGGGCCGAACACCGGCGTCATCTCGTTTCAAAATGGTGTGTTGCGCGACGAAACCCTGCGCGCACACCTTGGTGCCCAGCACATTTTGGGCGGAATCAGCTATGTGGGAGCAACTATTAAAGCGCCCGGAATAATTGAGCAAAAAGGCAATGTCCAAAAACTGGTTTTTGGTGAATATGACGGTCAACTGAGCAAGCGCGTTGAGGCCTTGCAAGCCGCCTGCCTTCAAGCTGAGCTCGAAGTTTTTGTACCTGAAAATATCGAGTTGGCGCTCTGGGAAAAATTTGTCGTTTTAGTGGCAATGAGCTCGGTAACTGCTTCTTGCCGGCAGACCATTGGCCCGATACGTGAAAATCAGCAAACACGTCAGTTGCTCACTGCCGTGATGAATGAAGTTGTGTTAGTAGCTAAAGGGCGCGGCATAGCTGTTACAAGCGATCTGGTAAGCAGGCAGATGGCTTATTTGGATAAATTAGGAGGGGAAGTAACGGCCTCGATGGAGCATGACTTACGTCACGGAAACAGGCTTGAACTGCCCTGGTTGGCTGGCGCTGTGGTAGAAATGGGCCGCGAATTGAATCTCCCGACGCCGGTTTGCCAAACACTTTGCGCCATACTCTCGCCTTACGTAAGCGGCAAAAAATAGCACCTAATCCCGGCATTATTACACTGAGTAGTACCTGGACGTTTTTAAAATTATCTGCTTATTTATTGTTGTCAAATTGCACCGGTATCCGAAGATACCGGTGCAATCGGACGAAATATTACTTCTGTCGCCGGCAAACGAGGACGCGCCTGGTAGCCGGATGCGTCAACAGTAAAACATTGATCAAGGTCGTGAACACTGCCAGAGTAGCAAGCACCACGAAGGCCCCTGGGCGATCAATGGCCAGGTTCATAAGCAACACCGGCAAAGTGACTATCAGCACGGCCTTAAGCAAGTCGAACTGATTAGCAGTGCCACTGCGACGCAGCAGGGGGACACGATCTAATAAGTCGAACAAACCATTGAAGCCGCGAAAAAAAGCCCTCCTGGTGTTGACCGACGAAGGCTTTTTGGACGTGTCAAACAATGCCCTGTTCGACAAGTAGCACAACCAGAGAACAGCGGCAGTTAGTGCCAGATTTGCCCCTAGAAGCAAACCAGCCAGTAGCGTAACGTTCATGAATTTACCTTTGTTGTTTTGGGGTTGGCGTAAAAACATTGCGAAAGGATCTCAGGAGATCCCTTCGCAAAATTTTCAAGCTTACAAATCAAGCGGTAGGAATTATCGCTTGAGGAATTCGTTGATGCCTTGAATCTGAGCATTCAAGCTGAATGCGTTTTTAATCACAACCACTTCACCGGTTTTGCGATTGACTAAAACCAGAAGCGGAGGCGCAGCAGCGCTGGCAGCGGTAGACAGCAGTGCATGATGCAAGGCGTGAGCCGCAGCCTTCTGCACCGAATCTTTGCTCGAAGCCGAAATGCGTGCCAGAGTAGCAATGTTGATGGCGGTAGCGTCCAGTTGGAAGTATTCCGCACTGTTCATGCGTTCTGCGCCCGTCCAACCACCTTTGATCGTGGCGGCGCCGAGGGCAACGTCTTCCTTGAACTGACCGCATGAAGATGAATGACCGTTGCAGATGGCAATAACGGCGAAGTTCGGTTCTGCGCTGATAGCAGTAAGCTTGGGCGCTAGCACTTCTGCCGATGGGGCAGTAAGCGGTGCGATTTGAGCCATGGCAGCAGGAGCTGCGAAAACTGCTGCAAAAAAAGCAAGCAATATGGCGATATTTTTGAGATTCACTGAGGGTTCCTTTTGGTTTCTGTTTATTGTTTTTTATGGTGCGTTGGCTAAGATGAAGAACATCAAAATCAGCACCAATACTGCGACGAACAATGGCGTAAGATCGCCTTCATCCACAGATAATTCCTTTTAGTTTATCGGCGTCAAGAAAAAATGGAACTGGAAGCCGGAGCTTCCAGTTCCACGAAGTTATTCCGTTCCGTAAGCCTTGCGCCAACCCCGTTTTTCCAGATTGCGGAAATCAGCATGGTCAGCGATTGACTCAAGGTATTGAGCCAGATAGAGTAGCTCACAGTCGTCGGGTTCACCATTGAATTCTTTGATGTAAACCACCGAACCGTAATTACGCTCGCTCTTAGCCGGCGTGTCATCCACAATCAGCATGCGTTTGGGGTTGTAGCCCTTCTTGCGCACTTTCTTCAGGTCTTTGATGAAGTATTCTTCGTGCGTGTCGTGGTTGAAGCGACGGGTGCAGCGAGGAGCACTCCAGACAAAGAGCGGCTCGGGTAAACCTGCCATTATTAGTCTGATTGTTTGTTCAACATAATCTTTGCCACCGGATGACCAGACGGCAACGTTGTAATGGCGCCAGACCGCAGTTAAAAACTCGGTCAAATGGGGCCGGCGATAAACCTGATGCTTACAGCTGCCGACCACATAATCTGGCGTAAATCCCGGCGGCTGAGGTTTGTCCACCTCAACTGTGTAGACCAGCGCTTCATCAAGATCGAGGATGAGCAGAGGTCTGTCGGGCTGTGCCGATTGAGGCCGGAGACTGAGCACGAGCAGTGATGTGTCATTCATGCTTTTCTCCTTTTCATTTAGGCCTTTACAGGCACAGGGCTGGGTGATACCGGACTAGCTGATACAGGCAGGGCGGGCAGGTAATGCTTCTTGGCGGCGAGAATCTTGAACACGGCATCGTGAACGAGATAGCGCACGCTTTTGCCGGCGTCAAGCCAGTTGCGAATAGTGGTGCTCGAGACCTCATTGGCCGGGCAATCGAGAATGACCAGGTCCGCTTCCGGCAACTCCAGCTTCCAGCGTGAAAGCAAAGTGGCATCGGCCGTGGCGCGAGGCGACACAACCAGACGGCAGAGGGCGAGGAATTCTTTGCGCCGATCGTAGTTTTTGATGGCGTCCAGATTGTCTTCACCAATGATGAAATTGAGACGCACAGAGCTTCCGTGCACAGCAGCCAGATGTTTAAGAGTGTCAATCGTCCAGGACATTCCTTCGCGATCAATCTCCAGACGGCTGGCTTCAAAGCAGGGGTTGTCTGCCACCGCTGCCGCCACCATTTCAAAGCGCAGCTCTTTATCGAGCATGCCCTCTTTCTTGTGAGGCGGTTGGCCGGAGGGAACGAACAAAACTTTGTCGATACCGACTTGATCGATAGCAGCCTGAGCCACCATCAAATGTCGAGAATGGATGGGATTGAACGCACCACCCATGATGCCCAATTCTTTTAGGGCTGAGACTGAAATAGACTTGTCCATGATTGCACTTTTCTGTTGTTGTTTTGAATGCAAAAAATCAGGCTTAAAGCCAAAAAAACCTCCGGGGCTTGCTTGCGCAAGAACCCCGGAGGTGCAGAGTTAATTACTCTGACTTACTTGGCTTCAGCGGTCTCGCTCGAGGAGGTGACGCCCAGCGACACGGAGGCGGTGACGCCGGCCTTGTCGGTGGTGGCGCCTTCGACGGCGGTAACGGAGAGGCTCGCTTCGGCGGTGACCTTGCGGTTGTCGCTGTCGCCGAGTTCCGTCTGGGCGGTGGAGGTGGCCAGGCCGAGGACCTTGTTCAGGTTCTCATCGCGCTTGGCTTTCTGGGCGGCCTTCTTGGAGGTGTTGGTGTTGCTCATAGTGATTGTCCTTTGAAATTTTTGACTGGTTGAAAAATCAACCGATTTTGCCCGGTATGGGCGATTTGCAGAAACAACCCAGGCACCGCATGGCGCCTGGGTTTACACAACTTACTTCTACGCTTTACGCTTACTTGCGGCTTTCGCTCTCGGCCTTGTGGTCGATGAGCTCCCAGCCGCCATTACCAGTGAGGGTAAGAGCCTGCTGATGGTAACCATCCAGCGAAGGACGGTGACCGACGGAGACGTAAGTGGCGCCGATCGTCTGAAGAGTGCGGTAAAGCAGCTCTTCGTTGGCGATATCGAGTGCACTGGTGGCCTCATCAAGGAAGACGAACTTCGGCTTGGCAATCAGCAGGCGGGCGAAAGCCAGACGCTGCTGTTCACCCGGCGAGAGCTCATCGCTCCACTGACGGTGCACACCAGTGTCAGCCGCTCCGTCGCCAGTTCCCGGACGTCCGTCCAGACCGCCGGCGTAGCGGGTTGCCAGCTCACCCACGTTGGCGCGCTTGAGCGCGTCAATCAACTGCTCGTCCGAAACGTCGGTGCGAACAGTCGGGTAGAGCAGCTGCTCACGCAAGGTGCCAAGGCTCATGTAGGGCTTCTGCGAGAGGAACATCAGCGAGCTGAGTTCCGGCCTCACAATTTCACCCGAGCCGGATCGCCACAGACCAGCGATGGCACGCAAGAGCGAACTCTTGCCGCTTCCGCTCGGGCCCTTGATGATGATGCCCGTACCGAGAGGCACTTCGGCAGTCACATCCTTGGCCAGCAGACGCTTGTAGTCTGGCGTGTTCAAGGTCACGCTCTTGAGCGCAATCTCGTTGCCGATGGTGGTGATGATGGCAGTGTGACCATCGGTATCGGCCAGGTCTTTGGAATTCAGTGCATCCTGCAGCCCCATCAAACGAGTGACGTAGGCGGCAAACGAGCTGATGGTGCCGATCTGTGAAACCACAATCGCAAGCGCGCCGAGCACCTGACCGAAAGCCATGTTGGCCTGGGTAAAGGCGCCAATCTTGACGTCGCCGTGCAAGTAGATCGGCAGGATGATGGCGAACGGTACGATGGCGACAAAGTAGTCGAACCACGTGGTGAAGAAACTCACCCTGCGCTGATAACCGATCAGCGACATGTTGTTCTTGATGGCAGCATGGAAGCGCTGCAGAAGCTGTTTCCACTCGGCCTTTTCGCCTTGGTAGAAGGCGATGGGCTCGACGTTGTTGCGCACGTTAATCAAACTGAAACGATAGTCTGCCTCAAGACGCTGCTGGTTGTACTTGAAGCGAATCAGCCTCACCGACAACCAGACCGAAATCAGGGTGCCGAAAGTGGAGTACAGGATTGCAACAGCTGTCAACGAGTGCGACAGAGCATAGAGAATCTGGGTGAAGAAAAACAGAGTAACAACGGCGTCGACGACTGCGAGCACCAGAGTTAGCGCGCCGCCGACGAAACCTTCCACGTCGTTAGCGATGCGCTCGTCGGGGTTATCCACCAGCGAGCTGCTGGAGATGCGATAGTAATTGCGATTGGAAAAGTACTGCTTGAGCATGAACTCAGACAGCCACTTGCGCCAGACAATTACCAGCAAGCTGCGCAGCCAAGAGTAGATAACTACAACTGGCACGGCAGCGATGAAAATGACGGCGAGAAAGTAAAGGTTACTCCAGGCAACATCCGCCAGACTGCTGTCTTTGGCAGCATCAGGCAGAGCGTTCTGGAAGTCGCCGTAAGCGCCATTGATCATGGCGTTCATTTTGTTCACACCAACCAGGAACATGAACAGCAGGGCAACGAGGCCCCAGGCTTTGAAACGCTCCTGAATGTTGAACTTGATGCGCGAGAAGGTAAACGGAACTGTCACTTCTGACACATCCCGAGACGTAAAGAAAGGCTTAGCCAGCTTTCCGACACTGCGCCAGAGGGCAAGGCTAAAAATGCTTGTTTTGGTATCCATTGAGGTGAACCCCTAGTTAACTAGAACCGATGTGTCCTAGCGTCCATAAGGACATTGTTTAAATTTCCGCCGCTCTCACAAGCCTTACCGACCAATATCCGACTAGTAAGCGTCAACACATATCCGTGCAACAACAGCGGCGCCTTGTGGGCTACGCGATTGGTGTGAAAGTGAGCGCTGTCGAATGGCTAGATAATTTGCTTTTGATCTGGAAGTGAAGAGGAAGGATATCTAGACGTACTAAATACGGGCACTTGATTTCATCGGTTATATAGCCAATTAGCTAGAACTTAGCCTGTTCTAGTTAAGACCTCCATCACCACCGCTAGAGCACAGCCGCAGATGGGCCAGTCAGGACTTGTCAAGCGCGATAACCGCGCGAACCATTGCGGCACGGCTGGCGATTTTCTTCCGATATCGGAAGAAAATTTACGGGGCGTTATTAGAAATAGAGCAGGCGCGATCCATCATGGTGTAGGCTTCAGCTGGTCTTTTTTGACTGCGAAGAAAGCGGGAATATTCACGTAAAATATACGCGAGCATGCGGTTGTTATCATTGGGCGCATTAACAATCACACCTCGGTTTTTATCGTCTAGCGCTTCTTGCTCCATGGCTTTTTTATAGAAAATTTCGGCATTGACCATGTCGCCTTTCTTCTCCAACAAAAGCGCATTGTTAAACAGCATATAGCGCTCGACACTGTTGTTTAAATCTGTGAGCGAGATGCGCTTTAAGCGCTCTTTAAACAGAACATCGGCCTCGGCAAGATGATTCTGTCGAATAGCGCACTCAGTCAAAAGATCGAGGCAATAATTAGCGACTCCAGCGCAGACGGCTTTAGATGCCGGATTTTTGTTTTCGTCAGCTAATTTTACCGCTTTGCGTAAGTACTGTTCGGCCTCAGAATATTGCCCAAGGCGCAAACAGCAATAGCCGATTTTTTTGGCGAGATCGATGTCGCTGATATCGTATCCGGGAGTGTGCGGTACGCGCAGTTCGTTACTTCCAGCCATGTATGCCGCTTTTGCCTCCATAAAATGGGGCTCGTCACGGTAATAAGAATCGGCCAGGTAGAAGAGAAAGTCGCGCTTAAACATGTCAGGCTTTGCTGTTGCCTGACCTAGTTTAATTTTGTTTACTTCATTGACCCAGATATTTTGCTCGACCAAAAGCTCATTGCGCCAGTCTTTAGACAGGGGAGCGTTAGCTGGTCTATAACGCACGGTTTGATCGAGCAGCGGGTCTAAATTGACAAGAAAATAAGGCAATTCTTTATCGAAAATATTGCAGGCAACAACAATGACCACAAGTGTTCCGGCCACAGCCAGCAGCAACAAAATTAACGGGTGTCCACGCTCACCTGAGGCAGGCGGCAAAGGCGGATTAGAAAAAGGGGCCGTAGAAGCCGGTTCAGTCAGGGGAGTGGCCGAATCTGTACTTTCATGACTTTCAGGCGCAGCTTCAGGCACCGCATCTGGTGCAGGCAAATCCTCTGGTGCATTTTGGTCTGCTTCTGGCACTGATAATCTCTCTGCTCAACTATCTGACTATACCAAATTGATCTCACTGTTATTCGGGCGTTTTCAAGCGATAGCGCAACCACGCTAATCTTTCGGCTTTGAAAACTGTGCAAAGGCGCAAATCAGCTGACAAGAAGCAAGGAGTTGTTGCCAAGACAAAGCTGCTGAAATGATTTATCTGGAGAAGTAATAGAGCGCTTGTAATCACCATCATGAACTTAATAGTTTGATTGTGCAATTTCTCTCTACTTCCCCAAAGTTATATCAATCAGCCTTTTAAGCCACTGATCACCATTTCTTATTTTTCGCCCGCGCTGACTGCGTGAGCATAACCGACCGCAGAGCGGAGAAAAACAATGAATAAAACCACCCCTCCTGAAGGCAAAAGCCCTCAGTATCCCGGCTTCGGTAATTTTGCAACGATGATAAAGATTATTCGCGGTCGGCTTGCTGTGCCGGTCTCTGTGCCAAATCCATTCGATGCCAACGCTGATGTCGCCATTTACAAAGACACAGCCGAAGCCGGTCTTGCACTGCTGCCTTCGCGCTACCATGCCGCTTACGTCAATATTTTGATTCGAGCAGCCGAACTAGCCGAACCGACTCTCAAAAACACCGGCCTGCGCAATATTCTCAAACGCAAACAGGTGCTTTCGCAACTGCAAGAAGCTTTCAAAGTTCTGGCCGCGCCTATCGTTCAACTTCGCTCCACCAAACACGAAGCTGAGCTCAAAGCGTATCTGGCTCTTTCAAGTAATCTCTACCAGCGTTTCATCAGCGACGAAAAAATCGACCAGCTCAATCAGGGTTCAGGCTCCTGGCCAGATCTCGATCCGCTGGGATTTTTCGTCGATGAACCGGGCGTCGGTCCATACACAGTGGTGCCATCAAGAGAGATGCCTCTTTCGCTGGTCTCAAAACCTGCTTCCCAAATGGCATGCTTGCCGCTCTGGGTGCTGGATGGACATGAAGTCGGCGGCCACGGCATCCACTCTATTCTCAATGGTTTCGCTACCGATATGGCCGATGCCCTTGAGACCGCGGTAGCCACTGCCTTTGCTAGCGGCAAACTGAACCTGAGCGGCAAAATCAGCAAGCGGATTGCTCACCTGGTCTTGCCTGCTGGCCGCAAACGCGACCTCAGTGCCGAAGAATTTTGCAAGCATCTGGCTCGCACTTTTTCTCTCGAGCTGGCGGCCGATATGGCGGGAGTACTCAACTTCGGGCCCATGTTCGCCAATGGCTTGATGCTCTATTTCAGCGCCGAAAACAAAAACGGTCTGCTCAGTAGCGGCGGCAAGCTAATTGAAAAAGGCAACTACGACGCTCATCCGTCTGACGTGATTCGCGCCATGGCGGCCATCGAAGCTGTCCGGCTGCTTGATTTGAAAGACGGCAGCAATTATGTCGCCGACCTTTCCAGCCGTCTCAACCAGGCCTCAACCGTTGGCGGAACTTTCGCATTCACCACCGGTGATGGCAGCGAAGTAGTCAGCTTGCCTTATGCCGATGTCAAAGCTCTGATTCCAGTGCTGGTTAGCGCGGCCTTGACCACCGCTCTGCCATGCCTGGCAAACCGCTCCCTCAAGGAAGTTTTGACCTGGACCGATGCCGATCAGACCATCGTCAATAAACTTGCTGCCACTATTGGTGGTGCAAAGTTTGCTGCCGACGACAGCGAGGCGCGACATATTGTTGCCGCATCCTTGCTGGCTCTCGAGCAAAATTCACAAATTCCCGAACAAGACCTGCGCAAACTGGCGGCGAAAATTCAGGTAAACGGCGTCAAGGCTCTCAAAAGTCTTTACGCCGAGCAGTGCATTCTTTGCGCTGTGCCCACTTATGCCCGCTCTCGCCGCACAGAAACTTCACTGCTCGGTCTTCTTGCACGTGTCAGACGTGCACGTGGCGACTGATTTCTTCTGGTCAAAAAACCATTCTTAACCTGAAAAATTTCCAGGAGACTCATCATGAACAACTGCCAAACCAAATGTCCCGCCATTCGCGTCGTCATGTTTCCCAAGGACACCAATCCATCGGGCAACATCTTCGGCGGCGTTATTCTTTCTAATATCGACATTGCTGCCGGCGTTGCCGCCCGGGCCGTCACACATCACCGCACCGTCACCGTCTGCATGAAAGAGGTGATCTTCAATCGGCCGGTCAAAGTCGGTGATATCCTCACCTTCTGGGCCGACGTCATCAAAACCGGCCGCACCTCGATCACCATCCGCGTTAAAGTGGAAGCTGAGCGCCGCGGTGAAGTCATTCCGGTCACTGAAGGCGAGGCCATTTTCGTCGCTGTCGACCAGGAAGACCGTCCCATTCCGCTCGATTCGCCTCTAGGCACTCAGGGCGGCGATGGCAAAACGAGCGCTCCAACTGCACCTGTTCCAGTGGCGTCCGGCGAAACTGCGGCCGAAAAGCCAGCTGCCGAGAGCAAAAGCGGAGACGCTTGCGCCATCGATCACGCAGGTTCTAAGAAGAAAAAGGACAAGTCCTCCAAGAAAGATAAGTCCAAGAAGAAAGACAAGAAAAAGCACAAGAGCGAGCACCGCAACAAGAAATAATGCTTGCTGCTTTAGCTGCCAGGCCTGAACTGGAGGGGCAAATACAACTTAGTTGTGTTTGTCCCTCCTTTTTAGCTGCAAATTTTCATTGTCTACAGGTTGCAAAATTCCTCAGGCATTGAAAACAGACACCCTTAACCCACACCTCCCTCAACAAAAATTTTCGCCCATACAACTATGTCTTATGGTATAAACGTTAAAGTGACCTGATTTGGGGCATAGTCAAAATAACCATCAAGAACCAGAAGAAGCTTTTCGAAAACATGCCGGCAACTCCAGCTCCGCAACCATTGAATAAACTAGCCGGAACTCTCAGGCACAGGCTTTTGCTGTCTATTGAGCAATTTCGCGTCTTAGATAAAGTGATGCTGGCGAAGGCTTTGACTTTAGCTGAAGAAACCCACGCGAAACAAAGCCGCAGACCGACGCGAGAAAATCGCTCTGAAGGTGCGCCGTACATCGTTCACCCCATGCGGGTGGCCCTGATTATTACCGAAGAATTAGAGCTGCGCGAACCCATAGCCGTTGCTGCAGCCCTTTTGCATGACACAGTGGAAGCTTCCAAAGGCAAAGTAGGCATTGCTCAAATTGAAGAGCAGTTTGGCCGACCAATAGCGATGATGGTTGCGATTTTAACCAAGCCGACTTTTAAAGAAACAGATAAAAATGAGCAAGAACAAAAGCTCAAAATCTACCACGAGCGCATTACTCAGGCCAGCGTAGAAACAAAACTAGTTAAGCTTGCCGATCGCCTCGATAATGTAAGAGACGCGTGTGATTTGCTTGATAAAGGCTTTCAACTAAGATACCTGGAGCAAACGCGCACATTCTATTTGCCCATCGCCGAAAATAGCGATTCTTATTTATATGATGAACTGTCAATTGCCTGCGAAAGGCTTGAACATGAGCTCAAATACGGCTAAATCAGATTGATTGTCGGTCGCTTTAGAAAATACTGCGGTCAAAGCCGTGAATCAAAGCGAACTTGTACTGATCATTGGTGAAACCCCGGCATTTGCGAGCCAGTTCATCGAGGAAGACATTTTCAATGATGTCTTCATCAATTTCGGCACCGGCAGGATTTTCATTGGCCCAGCGAAAGGCCAACTGGCACGATTGTTCAAAAAGCGCATCTACCCGCCCCCAGGTATCGGCATATTGGCGTTCGTTCAGCCCCGGATAGTCCACCGCCAGCCTTTTCAAACACTCTTTGCGCACAGGTGATTTCTCCGCGCTATAAATACGGAAAGCCACTTGCAAAACATCGAACTCTTTGCTCTCGTCTCCTTCATTGAGGTTTTGCATACTGTCCTCAGGGCAAGTGGAATATCTAGATGTGTTGTGCCCAGTTGACAAAAAAAGGTCACGGTACTTGCTTATATAGTAATATCAGCGCAAAACTAAAAATCTACGTAGAAGGCGCCGCTGTCTGCCGAAGCAGAAACAACGGCGCCCTCTTTTGTAGACCATTAAGCAATCGAGTCCTTGATTTTGCGGGCCTGGTGAATGTAGAGCATTGCACCGACGAGCATGCCGGCGGCGCTAATCAGCAGTGCCGTGGTGACACCGAAATGCTCGGCCGTCCATCCTGAAACCAGAGCCGTAAACGGCGCCAGCCCCAGAGTAAAGGTTGTGTAGAGACCCATCAATTTGCCCCGTGAAGCCGGTTCAACAAACTGCTGCATCAGCGATGTACCGCCACTCCAGTGCACGGACAAACAACTGCCGGCAATGAGTATAGCCACCACCGACAATATCACGAACTGTGACAGTGCCAATAGTGCGAGGGCGCCGGATAATGCCAGGCAAGCAAAACCGACCAGCATGCGCAGCCCTTTTCGAGCACCGAAGAAGGCAATGCCCAGTGAACCGGCCAGTGCGCCAACTCCACCAGCGGCAGAGAGAAAGCCGAAAGCCACTGATTGACCGTGCAGTAATTTGTCGGCAATTACCGGCATAAGCACGGCATATTGCAAACCAAAAGTGCTGACGAATGCAGCCAATATAAGCAAAGTGTAGACGCCTGGCCGTTTCATCCCCTGCCAGAATCTTGCTTTGCTCTCGGCGTCTAGAAGCGCTTGCTCGGCTGCACTGAGAGTACTTACGACCTTTTCGGTTTTCGGTATTTTGATCATCGAAACGCCAATCAAGGCGGCGACGAAACTCAAGGCATTGATACCGAAACAGATGTCTTCACCAACACCGGCAATTAAAAGACCACCTAAGGCGGGGCCAATCATGCGCGATACGTGAAAGACAGCCGATGAGAGGCCGATGGCATTGGGCAGATAACGCTGATCGGCAATGAGCATCGGCACCAGCGATTGTCTCGTGGGCACCTCAAAAGCTGTGGTGCAACCAAGAACGACGGCAAGTGCGATAATCCAGGTCAAACTGGCATTGCCGGTTATAACAAGAATCGTCAGCGCAATTGCTTGCAGCATGGCGATTGAATTGGTGACCAGCAAAATTTTGCGCTTGTCGAAACGGTCGGCAGTCATGCCACCGACGAAGGTCAACAAAAGCAGAGGCAGGTTGCTGGCGAAAGTCACAAGACCAAGTGCCGCTGCCGAACCAGTCAGTCGATAGACTAACCAGCTTAAGGCTACACCCTGCATCCAGGTGCCGACGCTTGAGATAAACATGCCGGTGTTGTAGACGCGAAAATTCCGCTCTTTGAGAGAACGAAATGTCTCGTCGAAGCTTTTACCTACTTTCCCCGGCAGAGAATGTAGCGCTTCCATCAGGTGTTCGAACATATAATTATCTCCTGGCCACAAAGCTCGGGGCAATGGGCAAAGCAGCGCTACCGACCGACGGGGGCGGAAAACTGCTGGTTTGAGAAGCTGGTGTATAAAAGAGAGTTACAGGTGTTTTTTTTGAAAAAGTAATTGATGGCAAAGAATGAGACTTCTAACTTACGAAGTACAAAGAATCAAAAGCTTCTAGTGCGCCTGTAAATAGCTTAAGACTCCCCTTGCCCCCATGACGGAAGGGCGATCGGCAGTGGTTGCCAAGCGCTAATCGAAGAAAAAGACCATAGCGCAACCGCGCGAACCAGCCCCGAGACCCGGGCCGTAAGCCCGCTCAAGTGTGAGCTTGGCCGCCAGATCGAGCAACAATAAAACTTTCGCAGCTTGAAGTGACTGCACCAAACTCAGTATCACAAACCAATCTTGTTTGAAGAATTTGGGCCACCATGCTCGGTGCCAAAAAAACACAAATACTTCAAACCCAAGCAGGTTGGCGAGAACGAACTTTTGCCTACATAAAATCCACGCTTGTCATCCCCTTCTGCTCTGGACAGACCGGCGCTGGAGCACCATAATTACCTCAACTGAAGAGGAACACCTGATGCAAAACGCCGGCCACATGCCTAAACCTGAACTGGCCCACGAGATCATAGACATGAGCCCGACATTGAGTACGCAAACCTACAATCGACTGGTTGCTGCTCTTGAAGGTGACGCTGCCATTGCAGATGGTGCAGCCAGATTTATTCCCAATCAAGAACGGTTGTTCTCCAAACAAGATCGCCAGGCGATTACCAACGCTAACATGACACTGGTGTTAGACCAGCTCACATTCTCCTCCGATAGGCTGGCAGGCGCAATGCATCGCATCGGCTACCTGGAAAGTCAGGTTGAAACCATGGAAGATCGGCTCAGATTTTTACCAGAATTCCGTGCCAAAGCAGCTCAAGCAATTGTGCTCGAAAGACAAAATTGGGAACTTAAAGACGTAATCGAACAGCGCAATATGCAACTGGTGCGACGCGAGCGTTTACTAGAAGATAAAGCGCAAGAAGTAGCGATTTTAGAAAAAGTTTTAGCGGCCCATCGCAAACATCTCGATATGGTTGAAAGCGATCTGGAAAAATTAGAGAGCAATCCCTGGGTGCGTTTCTGGGCCTGGTTTTCAGGCATGGCTCTGCCCCGGCGCTAGCGCGTCCGCGACAAGTCGAGTTACATAACAATTCTACAACTTGAGGCTTTTGCGCTTGAAACAGCAGAAAGAGACACTTTAAGTTGAGCTATATTCTCTTTTACTTCTTCAAGCAAAAACCAATCACCTTTCACTAAACATATAACTGCAGCGCCCTTTGCCTCTTGCCTGGAACCTCAAACCGGTTTCGCATCAGTCCGGCAATTGAAGTTACCGGCTCAGGCTGGCCTTGCTATGCATAAAAACAAAAAAATATGCAGACCAATTTAAAATCTAAAGAAACAGGTGCTAAAACCTTGCCACTGAAAAGTCGGTTCGGTCACAAGAAAAAGCCTCTTATCGCCGTCAATCTAGACATTGATCGGGGCAAAACCACCAACTACAAACTCAACCGCGCCTACATCCAGGCCATTCTCGCCGTCGGCGCTTTGCCCGTGATTATTCCACCAATGAAGCAGAAAGACATGATTGCCATGCTTGCTGCTTGCGACGGAATTCTCTTAATCGGCGGACCTGACTACAACCCTGAACGCTACGGCGAAACCGCCTGCAGCCAAATCAGCCCACTCGATCCGGAGCGGGAGGAATTTGATTTCAGGCTGGTGGAGTATGTAATTGAGCGCACCAACATGCCGGTTCTTGCTATTTGCGGCGGTATGCAATTGCTGAACATATACTTCGGCGGCAGCCTTCACCAACACATCGAGACCAGCTTTCCGGGCCAGGGCGAAACACACCGCAGTACGATTGTTCAACCCCATGCTTCTCACCCGGTGGATTTGGTTAAGGGGCTCAGGCTGCGCAAAATCTACCGCAAGGCGATTGTGCCTACAGTTAGCTCTCATCACCAGTCGGTCAAAGTTTTGGGTCAAGGACTTACTCTCGAAGCGATCGCCTGCGGGTCAGAGATCGTCGAAGCTTTCAGCGGCCCGGGCAGGCGATATTTAATTGGCGTGCAATGGCATCCCGAGCAAGATTTTGCAGCCAACAAGCTGCTTTTCCGCTCGCTGATTGCCGCCGCGCAAGTAGTCGGATGAGTAGTTAAATGAGTAGTTGGAACAGGAGCAGGATCTGAGAGTTGAAAGTGTTTTGAGCCCAAAGCTCAGAGCACTTTCAATTCTCTTTTTCTCTCCCTGGTCTATTGCTTTATATAGTTAAAGGGGTGACTCAAAAAAAATGACACTACCTCTAGTGGCATAGCTAATTTGCAATGGCATGCCATCAGCTTAAAACCTATCAGGCCGTAAACAACCGATTAGGAAGAAGCTGCAGTCCGGTCATCTCGCCGATCGAGAAGAGAGATGCCGTTATTTTTCACTGGTGTGTTCATGATTTTAACCTTTCTAGGAATTTTTTGCGGCTGGTGTCTCACTGGGCTCGTTTACGCGTGCCTTTGACACTTGGTAGAATGCTTACTGACTCTGGCTTCAGGTCGGGCCAGAACAATGCCAGTTTGTCTCGGCCGCCAATTTTTATGGAATTGTGGCGAAATTGACTGGCGATAAAATTGTGCAGATTGGCGTCTGACGGAGTGACTTTCAGGGCGATGGCGTAGGGTTCATGTTGCAGTTTGAGAATGCGACAATCACGCCCCCAAGCACCCCTCAGAGCTAGCGCCATGTCATGAGCGCGCTCCAGAGTGAGATGGCCATTAACGTGATACTCATCGCTCTGGTTATAGCGCAATACGCTGTCCAGATCGCCGCTCAAGAAGGCCGCTGCGTCAGAGCACCAGATCGGAATGAAAATTTCGCCCGCGGTGTTTTCGGTCCACGAGAATTCCATGCGTACCACGAGCACCTGGTCGCTGTTCACTTTTGTGTAGGCGGAGCGCAGGCCTGCATGCGGACTAGCGCCGAAATAGAGGTCGGTGAGGGTTATCTGGGTGCGAAACTCTACGCGCAAACTGCGCCGATTTCCACCTTGGGTGGCCTTTGAGACAAAACCGATGATTTGCTGCCGGCGCAGTTCGCTCGGTACGACCTGAACCGAAGTTTCGATGGCATCAGGAATCTGGAAGGGAAAGTTGCGCCGCTCGAACCCAGCCGTGCCATTTGGTGCGGGTAGGCACCAGTTCAAGTTTCGGCTGAAAGAGATCGAGGCGCCCAGGTCGTCTTTGCCTTCACTCTGGCAAGGCACAAGCGACATTTTGCCCACAGGGCCGCGCAGGCTTTCGGAGAACAATTTGCCGATGCCCAGGCGAAAATTGGGTTCACCATTGGTTTCGCGCGTGTGCAAAACTGAGTGTTCGTCCAGTACGGCAATTTGACTCACGAGCTTGCTGTCCGAAGAAAAGACCGGTGCCGAGGCACAGCGAAAAGTGCGCTGGCGCGCCAGAGCAGTCAATATCGCCGTAACCGGCCGAGGCACATCTGATCGCGCAGCGCATAAGCTACCACCGCAGTAAGAGCAGGAGTATCCGGTTTCGTCGCCAATGATGAAGCGTTGAGTTGAAGGAACCTGGGCCTTAACGCATGAAGCGCAGGTGAGTAAATCGAAATCGACAATAGTGTTCATATGGATTCGCCTTAGCGACGTGATTTAGTTTGGATAGCCGTAGCCATCAAGTTGTTTTGTGATTCAGTCACAGTGCATTACCGTGTTCACTTAGCGCAGGTCCTGGCACAGTTCTCTACCACTACGCCGGAAGGCGTTCATGGAAAAACTTATTTGGAATAGGCGCTTATATTGATTTGGAGAAAATGGGCTCTGGTTGTTACTGAGTAGAGATGAGCCTTAACCCTAACGGCTGCCAAGAACATTCTGCAAAAGCGGCGTCGTCACGACGCCAGACATTGACCCTCTCAGTGTGAGACTTATAGCCATTTTCCCCAGTTCTGCGCTATATAAAACGACACATGAAATTACTCCTGACGTTCGCGCTACTAGTACTAAGCGGACAAAATCTAGGGATTCAGGGTTGGTATGGCAAAGAGTTTTGTTGATATATGCCGGCTACGCTGACGGCAACGACTCGAATTTTTTAAGACACGATGCAGCGATTAAACTGGCTATGGGTCTTGGAATTGGCGATGATGATTATTTGGCGTCGCAGCCAACCATCAGT
>JADYXQ010000264.1 GCA_021772135.1 Candidatus Obscuribacter sp. | reverse complement strand
GCTCCTAGCTTTTTGTGGTTCGGCGAAGGGTATAAGGCTCAGGCGGGATACTAGAAGCACTTTGCGTATCCGCTTAAATCTGGCTGGCTAAAACATTCTGACTGCTACTCCTTACGATTTAGCTACGAGATAGCCGGTTTTCCTTTCTGTCGACGATGCTTATAACGACTTTCTTGCCCAGGGAGACAGCAATTCGTTCGAGCATCTTAAGCGAATGCCCGTCATATTCAGCACTTTCAAGCCGGGAGATAACCGAGCCGGTGGTACCAACCATGTCGGCCAATTCGTCTTGAGTTAGATTTGCTTCTTTGCGGAGGTCGTAGATTTGTTGTCCGATCTGAAGCTTTTCGAATTCTTCGTCGACCATTTTCTTCATCTCCGAATCGTTGCGGATATAGCGCCGGTCGAGTATTTCGACACCATCAGCAATTTTTCTTGTTTTAAGTTCTTTCTTCATAGTACTGCTCTGTTTCGCCGTAGGTATACTTTTCAGGATCGGATTTATAAAGCTCTTTATTTGCAATCGCGGCATTAATTTCTTTATCTGGTATTTCGTTTTCCTTTGTAATGCCGTGACTTATCACCACACAATTTTGACCATGAAAAAAATACAGCAAACGGTAATTTACGTTATCAATTTCAGTCCGTAATTCTCGTATGCCATCTCTAAGAGTGTCAGTGCGAGGACGTTTCAACTCATAACCTTCTTGCGCTAATAGTTTGATTAGAGCGATGCATTTTGCTTTCGCTCTTTTCGGGCGCAACGCTTCCAAAAAATCAATCACCGGAACTGTGTTATCTATCTCCTTGAAAAATGTGATTTGCGCTTTTGGCATCTTTCCTCATTATTTCGCAAATTTGCTAAGTTGGCAAGCTAATTGCCCAATTTCCTTATAGCTGGCTGTATGTGGGTCAAAGGATCGCCTTCGAGTTTGATCGTGTCCCCACGCTTTGCACTGTTTACTTATAGACGCAAAAACCGAGATTAAAGTTCAAGCTGCAAATCGCAAGGCGACACCATCTTAACGTCGAATGTGGAATGGCCTGAGGCAACCCGGACGGTCTCTAAGTCGGCGGCGTGTTGATTCTGTAAAAGGGTCAAAGCGCATGAAAGATCTCAATAATTATCTCCAAAAGTTGGCTCCAGACAGGCGCAAGAAAATCGATGCGCGTGCTGCAGAAATACTGGCCGAGGAGATGGGTTTGCAGGAATTACGTAAAGCACTGCAGTATTCACAACAAGCTTTAGCGGAAAAGTTGCACGTCAAACAGGGTGAAATTTCTAAAATAGAGCATCGCACTGATATGTACGTCAGCACCTTGAGAGATTACATCGAAAAGTTAGGTGGTTCGCTAGAAATAACCGCCCACTTCCCGAATAGACCGCCGGTGAAAATCAGTCAGTTTAAAGCTGATACTTCCGTCTTCAGTGAATTAGAAAGTGGCTAAGTAACCGTCACTCAATGATCTGTCGAACCGAATAAACGATCCTGTCCAAGGTGCCCTGTGACAGCTTGCCGAGCTGTTTCGTAAACCGACTGTGGTCGACTGTCCTTACTTGGTGAGCCATCGAATAGCTAGGCTTTCTACAACCACCTTCTGGCGGCAGAATCTCAACCATTGCGGGAGAGAGTCGCCCCGATTTCAAATAATGAGCCGTGCCCGTCAAAGGTACAATGATACTCAGGCCCATTCGCGTGTTCATCACGTCATTACTAAGCACGACACAAGGGCGCTCTTTTGCTTGTTCGTGCCCCTGTGTGGGATTTAAATTGATCGTCCAGACTTCGCCTCTAAGTGGCATCGTTTAGTCCATCTGAAAGGGTTGCATCCCAGTCTTCGTTTTCCGCCCGCAGTGCGGCCATGAGCTCGGGCTGCTGGCTCAGTGCGTCGAATGACTCGCTTAGGTCTTGCAGATATCTCTGGCGGCGAGCCTGTTCGCACAAGTCGTGGATAACTTCCGCTGCTACACAGCCTCGAAGTTTCGCCTCTTCATTGATCCAGGCGATATCTACATCAAAAGCTTTGACAGTCTTTTGTTCTACTTTTGTTTTTGTTGCAATAACCATCATTCACCCTCCTTTTGATGCGCGTATACCGGATTGTATACCGAATCGGCTACCGTTGTCAATTGAACGCTGTATACAGACTGTCTTTGTTGGCAATGAGACTCGACAGCAGAAGGCCTTCGCATTCGGCTGCACTTCTGAACTTTAATCTCCGAATTGACGTCTAAAAGAAGAAGCCAATACTTTCAATGCGGCCGGCCTGTCCGCGTTGCCGACTGGTGATAGCGCTTGCTATCGGCGTATATATGGAGAGTTGACTAGGATGGCGAAAATGACACCAGGGGAGCTTTTAAAACGAAAGAGGGAGACGCTTCTACAGGCTCGAGCAGAGGTCGTGGACGCCACTGCAGCATTGGTACCTGATTGGTCACTGGATTTTCAATCTTGGCGGCAACAAATTTAGACTTGCTGTTTCAATTAGATTTCAAGTTGACACATTCGCACTCAGTTGCACTGGATTGCACTCAGTTGCGTTCGCGGAACCGCTGCTAGCATTATTAGTCCGGCAGTTGGTATGGTTGAAGATAGTGAAGCAGATGCAAATTCCGCCATGCCGAGGCTGGTGGCAAGGCGGCCGCTCTCTTTTTAGGTCAGTCTTTTGCTGGCATTATTACGCAAGAAACTGGCAGAATTTGACGCCAAAGGCGGCGAGACTCGGCTTATCTTAAGTGGAGAAGAAATCGTAGAGTTGATTAGAATTTTTGTGCCGGCCGGGAGCAATGAGGCCAAACTAGTTGATCAGGTCGATACCAATATCAAAAAAATAATTGATCTTGGATTTCTTCGGCAGATCAAGACATCTGCTGGGAGGCAAAATTTATACGAAGTCAGGCGAATTTTGAAGGCATTTGTAGACGCTCAGTGGCTCTCAGATTTCGATGGCCAACTGGCGCAGTATCAAGTAAAACTGACTGAGTCTGGCGTGGAGGCGGGTGATGAGTGATGAAACGCTCATAGAAGATCCTGAAGCAGATTTTTCTGAGGCCGAAGAAATACCTGCGCAGATGGCTCTTGATCTTTAATCGCTTGTCGATCAAAAGCTGCCTGGTTACAGGCTTAAGCAAGTGGAAATTTATAATTGGGGAACATTCGATAAACAAGTCTGGACCTTCACTCTAAATGGCCAGAATGCTTTGCTTACAGGCGACATCGGCTCAGGTAAATCAACTCTGGTTGATGCAATTACAACTTTGTTGGTGCCGGCCAATCGTGCAGCCTGTAACAAAGCGGCCGGCGCTGATAATAAAGAGCGATCAGCAAAATCATATGTGCTTGGCTATCACAAGTCTGAACGACATGAAAGTGGCGCGGCTAAACCAGTGCCTTTGAGAGGCAATAGTACTTACTCTGTAATCTTAGGTGTTTTCTATAATGCCGGTTACGGTCAAACAGTAACGCTGGCCCAGGTTTTTGGGATGAAAGATCTGCAGGGACAACCGGCCAGATTTTTTGTTGGTGCTGAAGAGCAATTGTCCATTGCCGAAAATTTTTCAGGGTTCGGCAAAGAGATGAGCAATTTAAAAAGACGACTGAAAGTTCAAGGGGCCGATTTGTTCGACACCTTTCCACCATATGGGCTCTGGGATAGCGAAGCTGTTACCAGATGCAAAGTCATCAACATGCCTTTAAGCGCCACAGGGCTAATGGTTCCGCCATTAGTAATAGCGTAGATGC
>JADYXQ010000263.1 GCA_021772135.1 Candidatus Obscuribacter sp. | reverse complement strand
CCAGTTCCAGTTCCAGTTCCAGTTCCAGTTCCAGTTCCAGCACCTACTGCAGAAATCTCAGAGCCTGCCACAAAATGGGGCGACCTCGATGCTATTCCCACACCGAAACCGGACGCTGAACCAATTGCAGTATCAAAACCGATTCACGCCACCGGAGACAATAAATGGGGTGAACTCGATGCTATTCCAGCGCCGGCTGACAAACCGCGTCCAGCTCCACCGGCTTTGTTGGCTACACCAAGTGGTGGCAAAGGCCTGAAAAGACCAGCTCCAGAAAAAGCTGAAATGTATAACATACCAGCAGTGCCGATCTGGATGATAGTTTTAATGGTGCTCATACTCGCCGGCTGCGCATTTTATATTTTGCGCCCGCACTAGCTTTAGCTACTCACCGAGCTGATCAATTTTTGCTGCCAGAATAAAATCTGATTCGGTCAAACCGTTTATCTTGTGCGTCCAGATTTCAACTTTCAATTTGCCCCACGATATATGTAAATCGGGATGGTGGTCGATGCGATCAGCTAAATCACCGGCTTTGATAGCCAGGTTCATGGCACCACGAAAGTCTTTAAACTCATAAGTTCGGCTCAATTTGCCGTCGGTAATTGTCCAGTTCTTCAGTTCAGCCAGAAAAGGCTGCCATTCTTGTTCCGTCAGGGGCGGCACGCCGCCGCGGCAGGGCACGCATTCTTTTTCAGCAAGACTCATAGTTGTCCTTTATACGTCGCTTAAAATTCAGGGCTTTCTTTAGACAAATCACCGATGGTCATTTTCAAGGGAACTGTGCGTGTACCGCGCTGCACTATGAAATCGACCTGGTCGCCCGGCTTTTTATTTTGAGTCAGTTGCCGCACTTCCATGCGCGAGCGCACTGCCACACCGCCGATTTTGACAATCAAATCACCTGGTGCCATTCCCGCCTTCTCAGCAGGCCCGCCGCTTGCCAGACGCACAATTTTGACTGCAACCGGATGTGATGGCAATGTTAGTGATCTGGTGCGATCCGGATCTATATCTTCCATGTAAACGCCAAGGTAAGGTCGCGGTATCTGTCCACTGGCAATTAGCCTGCTGGCTACATCGGCAGCAACGTTCGAAGGAGTTGCAAAACCAATACAAAGTGCCTGACTGCGCACTGCTGTATTGATACCAATCACTTCGCCATTTAAATTCAATAAAGGACCGCCTGAATTGCCTAAATTCAAAGCGGCATCGTGTTGAATCAAGTCGACGCGGTTTTTAAAATCAGCCAGAGAACGGTTAATTGCACTAACAACTCCGAGGGTAAGTGTGTGATCAAAACCAAGGGGAGAGCCAATCGCTATGGCCCAGTCACCTGGTTGAACAGTTTTCGAATTGGCAAATTTTAAGACGGGCAATTTATCAGCGTCGATTTTTACCACAGCCAGATCTGAGTAGTCGTCACGGCCAATGAAGCGAGCACGGAAACTGCGTTTGTCATCGAGCGTGACTGTGATATCAGAGTTACGATGAATCACGTGCGAGTTCGTGAGAATGTAGCCGTCCGATCTGACGATTAAACCAGATGCCTCCGCCGGCGGTATCATACTGGGCCCGGGCTTAAGTGAATTGCTGGAAGCACTATTGAATTTAATGTCAATAGTGACCACTGATGGATTGGCTTTGGTTGCGATATCGGCGATCAAATTTGCAGGAGTTTTATCCGGCCGGCTTTCAACAAAAAGATTGGCCATGCTGGGCTTCAAACTCGTGATCACCGGTTCTCGAGGAATCAGATAGTAACCGGCCCAACAACCGAAGGCAAACAGATTGACGCCGGTCAGCGCCATAAGCAAAAAAGTGGTTCTCTTGCTGAATTTAAAAGTAGCGGCCGCTTCAGAGGCTCTGTACGGAGCCGAACTTTCATTGTCAGCAGCCCGAGCCGACGCCTCGCCAGGAGCATCCGGACGCATTTGAGGGGGCAAATAAGGTTGCCATGTTGTCGCCGGTCGATCTTCTAACAGTGACTCTCTCGATACTGGCGGCGTAACCTTACTTTCCAAACGGGCGGGATCAGTCATAGCAGAACCAACCTTATCGACGGGCGGCTCGTCGTCGGCAAAGTCAGAAGATATGTACACTGGAACGTGGTCTGGGATTTCGGGCATTTACCTATGATACCAGCTACCAAATCATTCAGGTAGCGGGTTTAAACTCTAACTACCAGCTTAAATTTACGAGCCGCGCACAGCGTTCTCGGTCTAGAAATAGAATTTCAAGCATTGCCCTGGTATTGGCACCATATCTGGCACTAGCAAATTTGCTGTCAACTTGCCTGATGATCGCCGTAAGCCAGAGCAAAATTTGATCGTCGTCGACTTTGAAATCTGGGCCCTCAGTATCTTTGAGCAATAGCAATCTGGCTTTAATAGACAATCGCGCCAGAGACAAAAGCAAAACTAGGTGACCAACTCCGGCCAGCAGCGAGAGCTGAGAAAAACCGGGACCAAAATACATTTTTGAAAATATACGCACATAGATAAAACGCACAAGAAGGTCTTCACAGGCCGGTGGTAATGGCCCTGATGCTGAATCAAGCAATTGCGCCATAGTAAATTTCGCCCCGGCAAAAGGCAACAAAAGTCCGGTAGCGGGAGACATCAAAAAGTTTGAGACGGCCTCGGCGATTAGCCGATCATCAAGCAATTTGTGATTTTGAGAATCATCAACATAAGCAGCGGCAAAGCTAGCCAGTAATATTTGATCAATTTGCTTCGGCCTGGCTGTGCTGCCGGGCAAGTTCTCACGCCAGATAGCGGTGGGGCACCGGTCAGCTAAAAGCTTATAGAACCTGGATAAAATCGCAGTAGCAGTGCCGTGCTTTGTCAGTGTCATTCCTTGCCGAGCCAGAGCTTGCTGCAAATCGTTCAGTAATGAAATCTCTAATTGGTCATAGCTTTCATAGCTCAGTGGCACGCCTTCGGCCATGTTAATAGCGCGCCATCCTGCCACTGTTTCCTTTTCAAGCTGAGGAAAAAGCGTACGAAAAAGTGCGAGAGTTGAGGCAAGCTCAGTCGCTTGTTCGCTCAGCAATTTGCCGCTGTTGTTAATTACCCCGCTGCTGGCAAAACTAAGCCCGACAAACGTACCTGCGGGAGTGTCCATAAACGTATAAGGAAAAAGCTGACACATAGCCGGTTTAGCGAGATTCTGCAGAGAGCAGCCAGAATCGATCAAATACGAACACTTACCATCAGGCCTTTTTTCTAAGGCTCTGGTAAAGCCCACCAGTCCGCCTTGACGTTCAGACTCCGACAAAAAGCTGAGCGGTAGTTGTTCTTCACTAACGGCAAGGGCCCCGGTCAACCGCTTGACGTCTGTTTCATTTAGAGGGACAGGCCATGAAAGGCAACAGTAGGCGCATCTGGTGCACTCAAAGCGAATGGCGGCGGGAATGTGCAAAGGAGATGTAAGCGAATGCATAGATGTATTAAACAATAATCATGGCCAGTCAGGCTCTAATTTGGCGGAAATTCAGGCAAGAGGGCCTCCTTATGATAAAGCGCTCATGCGCATCGAGGCTCCGATTATTCAATATAAGCAAGCAATTAGCTTTAAATTGCAATTCCCGGATTCCCTTCAACAGAATATCGACTCAATGCGCAAAAATGTTAACTGGTTCATTCGCACTTTAGTTTTGCTTTTAGCGGTAGGGCTGGTCAGTCCACCCTATGTAGTACAAGCTAAGATGGCTCCTATCAGCTCATCGGCTCCCATTGAAGATAAATGGGCAGTAATCATCGGCATTGGCGACTTTATCGATCCCAGTATTCCGAAACTGAAATATTCGGCCAAAGACGCCCGCGATTTCTACAATTATCTTGTGGATCCGGCCCAAGGCAAATTCAAGCCAGATCATGTGCGCCTATTGCTTGATAAAAGTGCCACCAAAATCAACATTATGGACGCTCTGGGCGATTCCTTTTTGCCTCACGCTGCCAGCGCCAAAGATCTTGTTGTTATTTACCTATCCACTCATGGATCACCTGCCGGAGCGGATATCAATGGTGTCAATTATGTGATCGCCTACGACACGCAAGTAAAAAAACTCTATGCCACCGGCATTGAAATGAATCAGTTCTTGCGCACCATTAAAGAACGGCTGCACACTAATCGCATCGTGCTCGTCTTAGACACTTGCTACAGCGGTGCCGGCGCGCAGGGCGGGCACAAAGGGATCACTCGCACAAACGTGAACGGCCACCATGCCGCTCAAGGTGTAGGCTCTCTGGTAATTACATCCAGTTCGCAAAATCAAAAAGCATGGGAATCAGACGACCTGCACAACAGTTATTTCACTCGTTATTTTATCGATTCTCTCAAAGAAACCGGCACCAAGGGTAGCTCTAATATTGAAGACGCCTTCAATATTATGCGTACCAAAGTGCAATCAACGGTCCTGAAAGACAAAGGCGAAATGCAAACTCCTGTGATGGCAGGCGTATTTTCTGGCCCGGCGCTAAACATTTCAACGGCGCCATCAGTGACACGGGAAGCACCAATCAGCTTACCGAGCGACGCGCTGGCCTCAACAATTACACCAGGTTCGAGATCTATTGGCAGCGGTGGTCCCAACTTTTCGGCATATGTTGAACACATGCGTCTCGGCAATGAACTGGTAAATCGAAACAAAACCTGGGATGCTATCCACGAATTTGAGTTGGCTACCAAAGCCAATCCTGAGACCATAGACGGTTACATAACACTGGCTGAACTTTACGATCTGCAGGGCCGCAGCAAAGAGATGTTGAGCGCCGCCAGACGTGCGGTGCTTAATGATGAAAGTTCTTCTAAAGGCCGAGAATTGCTGAGCCTTGCCAGCCTGCGCGACGGTAGCGTCGAAGAAGCTGTGCGTCAGGTGCAAATGGCTATAACGCTCGATCCACTCAATTCAACGGCCCACAATTTACTCGGCTATATCAACGAACACAAATTCAATCGTGTTGATCAAGCCGAGCAGGAATATCGAAAAGCCCTGGAAATCAATAGTGTCAACACCAGAGCCCTGGTAAACCTTGGTCTGCTTTTAGAAAAGCACAGGGGCGATCTGACCGAATCTGAAACTTTATTCCGCAAAGCAGTAGAAAGCGATGTTGATGATTGGGAAGCTCACTTATCGCTAGGTCACTTGCTTTATGCCCGTAAAGGGAAAGTAGAAGAAGCGGAAAAAGAAATTCGCAAAGCAATTGAACTGGCTCCGGCAAATGCTCGCATTCACAGTGAGCTGGGAAACATTCTAGCGATGGACAAAAAGCGCCTGGAAGAATCGGAAGTGGAGTTGAAAAAAGGTATTGAACTCGGTGCCGATAAAGGCACACCGCACTACCTGCTGGCTAACTTCTTACTCAATCAACGGGGCCGCATCGACGAAGCTGAGCGAGAATATCGTAAAGCCATTCAGATGGACGCAAATTATGATGAAGCCATGGTGGCACTGGCAGACTGTCTGGTTACCTACCGAAAAATTTATGACCAATCAGACGACCTCTACAAGCGCGCTTTAAAAGTAAACCCAAAAAATGCCTCGGCCCACCTGGGTATCGCCCGGGTGCAGGAACTACTTTTCAAAAATTTTGCCGGCGCT
>JADYXQ010000032.1 GCA_021772135.1 Candidatus Obscuribacter sp. | reverse complement strand
TTATGATGGTGACTGGAGACCGGCGCTGTACGTCGTTCACTAACAGGAATAAAAACTGGCGGTGGTTGATGGTTAACGATTGGCGATATGATCAACGGCCAGGCTAGCATGATGACCACGGTAATGAAAAAGCAAATGTACGCGTTGAAATCGAAGATGGCAAAGCCGTTTGAGCGGTCATTACCAAACAGCAAGCCGTAGACCAGGTCGAAAACGAACCGAGACGGTGAAAAGAATATTCCAAACATTTAAGTCCTCGGTTCGCGTCTCAACCACTATCTTGCTATCCTAGCCTCTCCCCGTTGACATCTCTTTCTTCTTAACTCCCTCTTAACGAATTGCCAGCTTCAGCACAAGGCGAGCCATGTATGAATTTCTTCAAAAATTAAAATGCACCGTCGTAAAACGAGAGGACCAGAAAGCAGTCTATGAAGTGCTTATCTGTGGGGACGATGACAATATTAAAACTACTCTTGTCTGCAAAGAACCGCTGGAGCCAGGTAATGAAGTTCTAGGCCTTTTTGGTGGCCATGTAAGATGGTGAGTATGTTCTCGCAATGACCTTGAAACGCCAACAGCGGTGCCGCTTGCTGTTGCTAGTGGCGACGGCGCAACAAGTTTAGTAGCGGGCGACGCTGCCAATTGCCTTCGCGTGGCGACTGACAGAAAGATTGGCAGTTGCTTTGTTTTGCTGCGTTGCAAGCGCGGGCTTCACCTGAAAAGGTACTTGAAACAGATCTTTCGATCTTATGGCAGCCATTAGTTTTCGGCTGCTCTTCGATGAAAGCTACAGCCTCAGCTTCAGGCTTAGATTCAAGTTTGAAATCACCGGCATTACGGGCGGTGCCTGCTGCAGCAAAGCGTGATTGATCAGCTAGGCTCTCTTCTAGATTAGCTCCCCAATGAGTGCTAGTTACTTTTTCAGGAACCGGCTTGCCATTGGCATCGGCTTTGAGAGTTTGCACGCTGGTAAATGAATAGTTGATTGGCTGTCCGTCACAGTCTTTGAGGTTTTGGTCGACCCAGGCTTTCCAGTTCTTGGCTTGGTTGTCTGCTGGATTTTTTGCTAGTCTCTCATCCAACTTGTCTTTGTTGACTACCACAAATTTGAGATCAGGATGTTGTGCTTGCAGCTGCGGCAGTTTTTCTAGAAGTTCTTTAGAGCCCGGTGTGTTTTCGCCAACGATAACCAGAGCTACGCCAGTTTTGTCTTTGCCTGCAGCGTTGTAGGCTTCAGAAATATTTTCGACAGTGTAGGCGCCAGTATTCTTTATAGTTCGTTCGAAGGCTGTGAGTGGAATTTCTTCAACTTTAGGAACTTCTGTACTCTTTTCGTCTACTTTTTTCTCTTCTACTCTCTTCTCTTGTTCCTGTGAATTTGCCGTTTCTTTTGGTGGCTCAGTTTTTGGTTCAACTTTTACTTCTGGTAATGGAAGAACTTTATTGCCGTCTTGACCTGGTTTCGCCTCTTTCTTGCTGGGATCCTTTATCCACTCTACGAGCTGTTTATACTGCTCATCAGATAAATCAGTTTTGAGTGCTGTTCCTGGTTTTAGAGTGTCTTCTAGAAGTCTGCGATCGCCTCCTTTTTGAAAGAAGTTCTTCTCTAGATCTCTGTAATTATTGTCGAACGGTCGACTATCTTGACCGGAGTTGCCTTGATGGCATTTCATTGTGCTGGTACCTTTGAAAAGAAGCTGGCGCTCTTTCATAAAGTCATGAGTGGGCTCAGTAGTGTCGGCCACTGTAATATCGTGTCTCTCCTTTTCGAATAGCGAAATGGCAGGAAGCGTAGCGGTGCTAGAAGCATTCTTATTGAAGCTTCTAGATTGCTGCGGAAGGTCATCTGCTATCTGCAAATATAGAGGATTGGCCGGAGCATCAGCGCCAGCAGCTTTGCCTTGATCTGTTCTTGCATCGCCTTGTGGTTGAGCCATTTCTTTAGTTCCATCGCAGTATGTTGTGTAGTTTGTAGCAGGGGTATTGCTACCTTACTCTGCGATAGTTGCAGGATTGTTGCAATGAGGAAGGAAAGTGCCAATCCTTATCTATACGGCGAGTGGCAAGGCCGTTTGTCAGCGATTCTACCAAAGGTGGGGAAAATACGAAGCTTCAGGGTTTTGGAGCAACAAGTCTGCAACATTTGGTGCCTAGTCTGAAGACGTGCACTTTTGCAGGTTATTTAGGTGCTAGCCGACTCTTTAACGACGTTTTTGATGCAACGTTTATTTCTCCGGGAGCTGACAAGACAATGAGCGAGAATTTTTCCTTTAGTGACAATGCGGCGCTAAGTGCTCCGGCAGCAGATTTTTCGTACGCAAGTTTTTCCGACACTTCGTTTGCGAATTCATCTTTGGTAGTGCCTGCAGTGGCAGAGAGTGTTGCTCTTAATCCTACTACAACCAGTATTGATTTCGCGCCGCTGGCTGGTTACGACGCCAGGCCCGCTGCCGCTGTTGATAGTCAATTCTTTAAATCAGAAAACGGTGCACAGTACCAAACTTCAGATAAGGTGCCAGCAGTTGCAGCCGATCGAGGAGTTCTTGCCAGCGGTGAGTCGCCCCGTATAAATGTAGCTCCGGCCAATGCTGAGAACGCCGGCAAGGCCGATATGTTGGTGGGCAAAGACGGCACTGTAACCCTGGCCCATGGTCTAGCTGGCAAGACATTGAAAGAGTACAACGTTCAAATCGAAGACGGTGCTGACGCCAAGCTGGCCGAGAAATCACTAAGTGATCTTGGTGCCATGATTAAGAATCAATCACCAGATGTAGTGCCACGATTAAATGTAATGAAGGGCGAAAATGGTCAAGACTTAGTTTCGTCTGAATTCAGAGATACCTTTAGAGACAAGTTTGAGACTTCACCGGTTGATACGACATTACCTGATGTTCAAGATAGCGG
>JADYXQ010000262.1 GCA_021772135.1 Candidatus Obscuribacter sp. | reverse complement strand
GTAGAAGTGGTAGAAGTGGTAGAAGTGGTAGAAGGCACAACCGCTCCGGTGCTGCTGGTACCAAGAAATGCGGCGGAGGTAGTCTTTGATGTTGATGCCGCCTCGGTAACTCAAGCAGGTCGTAGTGCGGCCACTCAAAACAAAGTTGCGCCGGCAACCCAAACTATGCAAACAGTAACAACTGTCACTCAGACCACATCTACTCAGACCACACCAGCCCCTGTACAAAACGTTCAGGCGCGAGAAAATTACGAATCACCGTCGGCGCAACCATCAATGGTTCCAATCTTTAAAACCACTATTGAAGATTCACCCGAAACAATTTTGCAAGTAGCCAGACAATTGGCCAGCGAAGATCGTGAACTAGACGCCGAGGCATTATTAGTAAGGCTTGCTGAGATATTGAGAAAGAAGAAAGTTAAGGGCGTAAGCAGCGCAGAGTTGATGCTGGAAAATACTCTTGATACGCTAAGCGAGCTTTATATCAAACATTCACGTTTTCAAAAGGCCGAGCGCACCATGAAAGAGCTGGTGGAAATTCGCGAACGCAGCAAAGGACAAGACGATCCGATTTTAGGCAAAACATTAGCCGATTATTCTTCAGTATTAAGGTCAGTAGGACGTCCTGAAGAAGCGAGAAAGCAAGAACTGAAAGCAAACTATATTTTCAACGCGGTGCACTAAGCACCACCGGCAGTAGCAGGAATAACCGCACCGCTGCCGTCATCGGGCAGGGCAAGTAATAGTCGCATATATAATTTAGCCACCGTTGAGCACTGTTCGTCGCTCCACGACAAAACTCTAAACTCTTCCATGATTACGAGAATTTCTTTGCGGGTCTTGGCAGCGGCAATTCTTGCCAGCCACGGTGTGATATCCAGTTCGGCCATATCTGTTCCTTAGAAAAGAACTCACGGCGCAATGAGCAGCCGCGAGTTCAATTTATCAATTCTACTGAAGCAATGCTAGAGCAGGCGAAATTATTCGTCCATTTTACCGAGGCTGAAAGAATCGGAAGCGAATGGCGTTTGGAAACCATCAACAACACCATTTTTGACACCGTAATAGGTGCCTTTAACACCACCGACAACCAGACCGGCTGGAAGGGTAGCAAATGAAACCAACAAGCAGGATGGTCCGAAGTCATGGCCGCCAACTTTGTCTGCGCACTTTTCGGTCAGGTCTTTGTAAGACTTAACTGACTCACGCACAATGGCGATAGGAGTTCCGACAACCACACCTGCAGCGACTCCGCCTAATCTGGTAGGAACCATAGCCCCCTCCACAACTTTATCCATAGCGTCATCAGCGGCAAAAACAGGTGCAGCCACTACGACTACAGCAAGAGCAGCCATAACTAAACTCATAACTTTTTTCACAACGAACCTCCTTGAAACCCAAATACAAAGACACTTGACGACAGATATATCGGTTTGAGCCTGGTCAAAAAGGTCGCCAAGACCGCGCATACAAGAACAATTGTTTCATGTTGACATGCAAAACTCAACAGTAAACATGATCATAATTTTTGCCTGCCGCTCTTTTATGTTGCCACCATATTTGATGCTATTCACCTCTAAGGCCGTGGCACCAATCTGAAACAGTTATCTGAAACAGTTCATTGCCATTGCTGACTTTATCTTGTCACGCCGGTTTCATACTTTAAGGTCGAACACACAGTTTCATAACTGTACTTTTAATTACCGGTGACCACGGCCAGGATAAATTGCACCACCTGCCACTCACCCCAAAATCTGTCTCTGACCTGACTATCGGGAAGCGAAATATTCTTGTCACTGATAAAAGCCACATGGCCACCTTTTTCTGGAGTGACCAGTTTAACGTTGGCATTAGCCGCAAGCTCTTGGCCGCGAAAGCTTTCGATTGGAACAAGGGGGTCGTCAGCCGCTGCCACCACAAGAGCGGGCACCTGGATGTAGGGCATCACCCGTAGTGCACTGGCGCCGTGATAGTAAGCATCGGCGCTATCGTAGCCGGCGTCGGCGGCAGTGTAGGTATTATCAAAAGCGCGCAAGGATGATATTGAACGCAGCTGCTCAATATCAAAGCGGCCGGGGAACAAGCGGTTTTTCGCTCGAATCTTTTCTTTTAAACTGCCAAGAAAACCATGCTCGTAAAGGCGATTGCCGCGGCGTTCAATGGCGTCAATACATTGGTGCAAATCAACCGGTGGACAAACAGCGCAGACTCCATCAATCACTTTTTCTTCGGCAGTGCTACTGGCGGCACGGTCTTTGCCCTCTTCGCCAGCCGCTTTAAGCACGATATTTCCACCTAGTGAAAAGCCGCAAAGAAAAATTTGTTCGAAGCCAAATTGTTCTTTTAAATGTTTCGCCACAGCAATGGCATCTGCGCTCATGCCGGCGTTATAGAGGCCCTGAGCCAGGTGCAAACTATCTCCGCAATTGCGTAAATTGAGTCGGCAGACACTAAAACCCAGGCTTAGTGACTTCTCACAAACACCTTTAACATAGGTCGACTGAGCCGACCCTTCCAGGCCATGCACCAGCAGCACCAACACTTTGGCCAGATTGAGCTCGGGTAGAGCGGGGGCAAAATCAGGAGCTTTGTGGCGCAAATTTTCGGCCAGATGCAAACAAACAATAACTTTGTTTTGTTCATCTACTTCGATTATGTGTTGCTCGCTTGAGCAGTCGGTGAGAGGAAAAGTGCGCCGAATCGCCAGCGGTGCCAGTGTCATAAGGTGAGCATTCGCTAACCCGACAGCCGGTCTGAAATTCCCAACGTGCTCCTTCACAGCGCCCCCACTTACAACTTGGTATAATCAGACTATCTCATTACCTTCTCGAGCGTCATTCAAATGTTATCTGAAGGCGAACCAGCATTTTTCGGCATGTTCTTAGTCTTTGCACTGCTCATTCTATTGGGTATTGCGCAGAACATGCCGGGTATGGAATTACTTCCGGGCCTGCATAACTGAGACGAGGTTCAAAAGCTGAAGCTTTATGTCACCAGCAAGGCGTCCCCTATTTGGAACCGAGCTTAAAGGCGCAGGCACTGCTAGAGCTGTTCTTAGCGGCTCGTTTTTTTGCGCAGCCCTTCTTCTTCTCACTTTTTTACTGACTCTCTCAGTCACCGTCACTGGTTGCACCGCCGAAGCAGGCGATAGTGCACTGACTGCCAACACCCGCATTGAGCTTGTAGATTGGCACATTTCCGGGCTCTGGGTGATCAATTGCCCTGTCTGTTGGATTCGTGTAGCCAACTACAATACCGTGCCGATTAAAGACGTAACCGTCACTTATGACACTTATGATTTTGACAGCAAACCGCTTGATCACGGCACCTACACTCTCGATGGAGAGGTTGGGCCAGGCCAGGTAAAAAACTTCATTGAACAATACGTTGGTATTGTCGGTGTTGAAAGCGACAAAATATCAGTACACCTGTCTACGGTGCACCCAGGCGACCATCACTAAAACAGAAAAACTAGTATTGCTCTTCAGGCTTGAAGGCTGACTTCCAGACGATGTAGCCGACAATACCGTAAAGCACGATCATGATCAAAAAAATCATGAAGGGCATTTTTTGATAAATCTTGGCGAAAGGTCGCACAAGAAAATCGATTAGAAATAGACCAGCCGTAACTTGCATCTGCGCGCCTCCCGTTGTCAACATATTATATGAACAACAGGGCTCGCCGTACGCATACATTACAGGAGTTCTATTTAGATCTAGCTAATACTAGTGGCGACCGTACTTGTGATTGCGGTTCCAGCGCTTGGCCAGGCTAGGCGAAATTAAGTCTGGATTCAAAACCAAAAACACACCAAGCAAAAGAAACAAGGACAAACCAATTGAGAGAATGAAGATCATCGGCATTGAACTAAACCATTATGGGGCGGGGGTTTTGGGGGACGAAAATTAAATCTACAGGATGATCATGTCGCAACTTGGTTTAAGGCCAGGTTAAGCAGGTCTTCACCAAGCGTCAGGTTGGAAACAAATAATACAACGGAAAGGAGCTGGTAATAGCCCCTTTCCGCAGAGTTTATATGAGATTTTCCGGTGCCCCTTAAGAGGCTTTAATCACGATAGAGCTTTCAGCCAGGCTAAATGTGCTGTAGTGCCACGTCTACGTGAAGCACTCCGCTCGATTGTTGCGATACCACTGTCACTGTTCCTTCCTCATCAGAGGCAGGAGTTGAGTGTGAGTGACGACTGGTTGTGGATGCAGACGAAGAGGCTGTTGTCACGTGCTTCTTAATTGGTTTTTTAACAGCTTTTGTTTTGTCGTCATCGTCGTTTTGAACAGCAACTTTTTCGACCTTCTCAACTTTTGCTATTTTCTCAACCTTCTTGGTCGTGTGCTCCACTTCTCTCACTACGGTCTTCTTCACAGGAGTGGCAGGCAAGAATACCGGCGCTTCTACTTTGGGCGCATTGTATGAGACGTAGATTCTGGCGGGTACAAGATCTTTGCTGCCCGTTTGGGCCGAAGCAATCATAGTCACTTCTTTTTGTGGCTTGGCCAGGTATGCCTGGGCATCCATAGGATTGCGAGAAAGCAGCAGTGTCAGTTTTTCCAGACCGGGATTTTCATCGAAAGTCAGATAGCCGTCTGAGGGTAAAACGTAGGTTCTGCCACGCTCTACGTGGTTATTCTCGTTAGCTTGTTGGTCGGGGAAAAGCACCGACGACTCGCCGCGGCTGCCACTGGAAAGCAAGATGTATGAGTAACCATCTATGTTTGAGCGTACGTGAAAGCGAATGCTGTCACCTTTTCGAAACTGATGTTTGTTGCTGACTTTGGTCAGTTGCCCGTCACGCTTTAGCTCGATGGAGTAGCTGATACCGGTATTAAGTGACTGGGTCGGCTTTTCCAACTGTTCGAAGAATAGACCCTTCGCTCCTCCGCCCACTTCCTCAGCAAAAGCACCAGAGGTTATTGCCAAACCAAGTGCCGCAGCCAGCGAAAGTGCGCTAGATTTTCTGATTAGTTCAAGCGCGTTCATGTTCTTCTCCTCTGTCCTTTCCGATTACTCTTGCCCTACCCCTGTTAAAGAGAAATTAGGCGGCTTCCTGAATTCAAGTCTCTGCCGTTGGGCCAGCTTTTGCTCCATCCAGGGTCGATTCCTTATTAGAAGGAGCGTCGGTACTGGCAGGTGCGGCATCGGGCTTGACTGGGTCAGCTTGCGGTGCTTTTGGCTGAGCCTCGACTTTAGGTACTGGCTTTAGTGTCTCAGGCTTTGGCAAAGCTTGCTCGGAAGACTGCTGGCTGGGTTCCTGATTATCGAGACTGGCATCCTTTTTATGCCTTACCTCAACCACACATATATAAACATCTTTGCCCATCAGGCCGCCAACCCCCAGGTGCGAACCGGCCGGCGCTTGCTCGAAGAATTGCTCACCAAGACCCTTCGCATGAACAATCACTCCACCATCATGACCATTGCAGCTGGCCAGCTGGTCGGCCTGAGTGACGAATTGCTTGATTGCCTTTTCTTGCGCAACCGGGTCTTTCATTCTGAGAATGGCGCTCTTCATGCC
>JADYXQ010000261.1 GCA_021772135.1 Candidatus Obscuribacter sp. | reverse complement strand
GCCGCTTAGAGCTTCGGCCCAGGGCAACTCTTTGTCGGTCAAATGAGTGACGCCGTCTGTTTTGAAAATGCCGTGACTATCGCCTTCGTCAGCATGGAGACTACCGGCGAGCAAATATTGTGCGCGATCATTAAAAAGCAGTTTTTCGCCGTCAGTGCCAAAAACCATGGCACCCACTTGCTTGTTGGACAATATCGATTTGAGAATACGGGGGAACTCAAGCAGTGGCTCCACCCGTGAATTCTGGGCACCGAGCAGGCTGGTAAGCTCAATGGTCATCCGCTCGAGTTCGGGTCGGAGCTGGTTTTTCGTCTGGTCAATGCCCTTGAGAGTGATTTTTATATCGTCCAGCTGCAAAATCAGTCTTTGCACTGGGGCTTCCCATTCCACCGTCATCTCACCACCGCTTTCTTAAACTCACAGGCATTTTAACGCAGGGCCAGTGGTCTATACAATGATAATAACGGTGGCGAAGCGTCCGGAGGCCAATAAATGCAACTTGACCTGGAGCTTATGGTCAGACTCAATGACGCTCTGGCTTCCGCTATTGGTCATCGTTTTGAGCCAAATCGATTGCCCGATTTGGAGAAAGCCTTACTGCTAGCCGGGCATGAACTGGGATACCACGATGTCGGGCAAATCACGCAATTTGCCGAGGACGTCTGCCGATGCCAGGTGAGCAGTGCAGAATTGGAAGCATTGGCCAGGCATTTAACTGTTGGCGAAACTTATTTCTTTCGTGACCCGAAAATTTTTGCTGAACTGAAGAATTTGCTGCCCGAGCTGTTAAAAAAAAGGCAGAGCGAAAAAGTTTTGCGTATCTGGAGCGCCGGCTGTTGCAGTGGCGAAGAAGCATATTCATTGGCTATGCTTGTTACTAAAGTAATATCGGCCAGTCAATGTTTTGGCTCTCTGAGCCAGTGGCAGATAGAAATTTATGGCAGCGACATCAATCGTGATTTTTTAGATAAAGCCGAAAGCGGCATTTATAGCGCCTGGTCTTTTCGCGGCGGAGAGGCCGATCAGCTAATCAAGGCAAAATTTTTTACAGCTACAGCCGATGATCGGTTCATCATTGCTGACCGGGTAAAGAAGATGGTGCAATTCTCTTATCTCAATCTCGCTGACGACTATTCCTACCTTGACGTGCTCAAAAGCAAGCCACTTGATCTGGTGCTCTGTCGAAACGTTTTAATATACTTTGCCACCAGTGTTGCCGGCGCCGTTTTAACACGCCTGAGCGCCGCACTGGCCGACGACGGCTGGCTGCTGCTAGCAAATTCAGACCTTCCGGCAGCCGGCACCAGGTCTCATAATTTGCACTTGCTCTCGCAAACTATGCCATTGTTCGAACGCGATAAAGTAGATGCTCAGCAAGATGTCAAAACTGCTGAAAAAACACAGAGCAGACCCCAAATTCAGGCTGAAAAATATGAATTTGCATATGCCAGAAGACTTTTGAGTCAGGGTGAATATCAGAATAGTGAACGAGTGGTTGATAAAGCCTTAAAGAGCCTGACTAATGGTGTCAGAAGACGCCTAGACAGCCGGCTGCAGCAGCAGTTTTTAGAACTGAAAATTAATTTGCTTCTCAGCCTTGGACGCCTTGACGAAGCTTGCCATCAGGCATCGCTTCTGGTGGCGCTGGACGATCGCTACCAGCATTTATATTTATTCGCTATGGTCTTGCAACAATGCGGCGACTTAGCGCGGGCAGAAGCAGTCTTATTACAGGCCATCGAGAAGAAGAGTGATTTCGGCGCCGCTCTGCTCATGTACTCATCGCTACTTAAGCAGAAAGGTGACGATGGTTCTGCCCGGCACCATCTGATCATTTTGCGTTCAATTCTATTAAAATTGCCTGCAGACCAATTGGTGGAGTTTACCGGTGACCTTTCAGTCAAGGAATTGCTTGGCACAATTGATAATCTTTTAGGTGAATATGCAGGTGAAAGTTGTTGAATAGCAGCAGCGAAAGTCATTTGATCAAGCAAATTTTGCGTTCGAGAGCACGGCTTTTGGCCAGACCAAACGAGCTTGAACCCAGCAGCGAAACTCTCTACGACCTGGTTGAATTTAGAGTCAACGGACGAGATTTTGCCTTCGAAGCGAAATTCGTCGATGAAGCTTTTGGCATCAAAGATATAAGCCCCGTGCCGCAAACCAGCGAACTTGTGCTGGGCATTACCAACGTGCGCGGGCAGATGTTGACCGTCATTGACTTGGCTGTTTTGCTTGGACTGAAGGGTGACAGCGAGGGTGGTGCCGGCGGCCTAATTCTACGATTTGGTGCTTTACGTCTGGCTGTTTGCGTTGACCGAGTACTTTCGGTAAGACAGATCGATAGTTCTGAATTGTCCAGCACCTTCACCGGTTTATCCGACAGACTGGCGCATTTTTCCCTTTCACTCGGAAGCGACATACTGATAATCCTGGATGCCAAGCGCATTTTTACCGATGCCATGATCGTTCAACTGGCAGGCTAAATCACATATTATTTGGCAATAGCAGGCTTTACCGCCGACCACCACGGTAAAGGGCGATTCTTGCCGGTAACTTTGCTGCTACCCGGGTATATGAAAAGGGCAGAAGATAACTGCTGCGCGACATTAGGGGAATGTTCAATGTCTGATAATCGGAACCTTTCAAGTGAGCAAATTTGTGGTTTTGTCCGCCGTTTCGACAGCCAGGTAGCTTTGCTTAAAAACGCTGTGGAAGAAGTGCGGCGTGCCTCGAATACAGCATCTGGGTTAGAGCGTGCCACCAGAGCGCTGCTCACCGATGGTGGTGCCATTGATTTTCCTTCCATTCCCGGCGTTCTCTGTCGACTGGCGCGCAACCGTCAAATGGGTGCTCTTTTGACCGATGGTGGCGGCGAAATATTACTGGCTAATAAAAGTTTTTACGATCTCACCGGCTATAAAAGTTCGGACAGTGCAGAGTTGGAATTGTATCTTGAGCGTTCGGGGAAACTTTTCCGCATTCAAGATTTCCCCTGGCAAGTTGTGCTCTCCACCGGACAGTTTCAGACCAGCAGACTGGCCCTCAGTGACGGATCCAAAGGCGAACGCCTGCGCTGGCTGCAATTTTGCTGCCAACCGTTATTGTCTAGCGTCGGCGGTTTAGAAGGTGTACTGTCCATTGTTGCTGAAGCAACTGAAGAGATTGAAATCGAAGATCGTGTCACTCACGTGATTGACCTGTTAGCTCAACAACTTACCGATATGGAGCTGCCTGCCGCCAAACTCTCTACATTAAAGAATAGAGTGCGAGGTCTTGATGACTTTTTGCCGCGCGAAAATGTCTTGCCGCTTGAGCTCGCTGCCGTTGAAGATACACTGAGCGACGACCAGCAGCACTATAAAACTTTACTTGAAGGCACGGCGGTTGAAGCCAAAGAGAAAAGAAAAGCTGCTGCCAGAGAAATGCCGGCGCCACCAGAAGTAGTGCCCGCCCACCAGAGTTCTACAGATATATTGCAGGAAAGCATATCGGCCGAAGCCGCCTCAGCTATTCAAGCATTCGAAGACAGCTTCAGTATTGATTTAGACACAGATTCTCAGTTGGAAGATGCCCCTGAAGCTACAGAGCTGGAGCAAGATATTTTTGCTTCGCAGACCGACTTTGCTCCGCTGCAAGAAACAGCCGCAATTGAAGAAATTCAATCTGCGGCGGAGGAGTTATCTGAGTCAGATTCAGAGTCAGAGATCGATCCCGCTGCTACATATTTGCCGTCTACAGATGAAGATACGCAGCTCTGGTCTGAATTTTCAGATTTCTCTGCCGATAAGTTGTCACAAATAGAAGATATTGCTGAAGAAGAAGAACAGAATCAAGACTTACTTGAACCTGTTGCTCAATCGCAAGAAACAGAAGTGCCGGAAATCTCAGTTGAAGGTCCGGATCGTGCGGTTCTTTCTGTGGATGAAAGTGTTGAGCTTCCCGCAACTGCCGATGCCGAGACCGAAGTGCATGCTGAATATGAGTCAGCACCTGAATCTGAGACCGAACCTGAGACAGAATCAGAAATAAATGCAGATGCAGAAATCAGCGTCACCATGCTGGAAGCACCAGAGCCGGTGGCGGCAGTGACTCGCGCTGCCGAGGGCAAATGCGCCCTTATAGTTGATGATATTCCGGTCAATCAAAAATTACTGGTTCTGCAACTAAAGCGTCTCAATTTTGCTACAGACATTGCCAACAACGGCCAGGAGGCGCTTAGCCGGCTGGCAAAGTTTGACTACGATATTGTTTTCATGGACTGCGATATGCCAGTTATGAATGGCTATGATGCCACCATGGCGATTCGCAAGTCTGAAATTGAAAGTGGCCGTCATATTGCCATTGTGGCTATGACCTCCTATGACCGGGATGCCGATAAAGAGCGGTGTCTGGCAGCAGGCATGGATGACTATCTCACGAAGGGAGTGAATGCCTCTTCCCTGGCGCGGGTGATCGAGCGCTGTTGCGATCAAGCCAAAAAAGTGGAAGGTGACGCTGGTTTTGGTGTGGACAATTCAGAAACAGAACCTTTCGACGCCGCCACTATGGCCACTAATTACGGCAAGGAAGAACTCAACGAAGTGGTGCGCTTATTCCTGAGCTCAATGGAAATTTTTGTTAATTCCATGCAGAAAGCAATAGATTCTAGAGATGGAGCCCTGGTCACAACTCTTGCCAATTCTATTAAGGGACCATCCGCCACTCTCGGACTTCAATTGATCACTAAAGTGACTAACGATATATTGACGTTCTCTGAAGCCGAAGATTGGCCCCAGGTGCGACTGAAGTATTTAAAATTGAAAACCGTCTATTTGCGTTCGCAAGAACAATTGCGCAAATTATGCCCGGATGTCTTTACTGAGGGAGCTCACCTCTTCGGGTAATAGTAGTAATAGTATGAATGACGGCCTTTCTACAAACGTCGAAAATCAACCGGAACCAGCCAGATTATCTGAGTTGGAAGAACAGTTCGATGTGGAAATGGCCCGCGAACTTGTAGCTGCCTATCTCGAGGATACAGAAGATGTGCTTGATCGCATGCATGAAGCCATCATTGATCGCGATGCTGCCGCTCTAAAATCTGTTGCTCATATGCTCAAAGGCGCTTCACGTATTATTACTGCCGGTGCACTTGAACATGCGGCCAGCGACATGGAAGAGCTGATTGCCAGCCAGAACTGGCTTCTGGCTGAATCAAAATATGAATCTCTCAAAGGGGTCTTTGGCCGTACTGTCGATTATTTGAGGCTTTATTTGCAATGATAGGCAGCGACACTCTAGCTCTAATGGCTGTTGCCTTGGCCACTCTTTCACTGGTGGTCACGATAGTAGGTAACGTTGCCCTGCGTAAACGCATGGATTTCACTCCCGACCGTGGACGCAACAGCAGCAGCCAAATAAACAACGACATGGACGCTTTAAAGCGTGAGTTCGCCGCGCTTACCGATACGGTTGAGCGCTTCAGAGCCCAAAGTCTGGCAGGCATTAGCGAAAGTATCGCTGACAAAAGCGGCGCCATCAAAGCCGATATCAGCCAAGAATTGCACCGCGAATTAGAAGTGGTTACAGACGAATTTGATAAGGCCCTTTCTGCAATTGTGGAGCGGCTTGATCAAAAGCAAGAAGAACTTTCAGTACGCATCGACAATTACAATAGTGTTGCTGCTGTTCCAATGGTTATTGCGGAAGCAGCTCCAGTGGCGCCGCCAGATCCGCGCATTAACGGTCTGATTGCGGCTTCTGTTATCGACCGTTTCCTTCTGTCCTTAGAAGATAGTGACGATAAACGCAAATGTCTGCTTGCTTCACTGGACTCTGTGCAAGACACGGCCGTTTTAGCTAAACTGGCCGTGGCATATCCGAGCTCTAATTCGTGGCTGATTTTAAAAGAACTGGCCGACCGCGGAATAGTCAGCGACATTGCCGGCTGGGCTTTGGTCACTGGTGCCTCGCTCACTGCAGCCGCCGGCAAGTTTCAGATGGCCGAAGAATTTTATCAGGCCGCTCGCCTAAGTTTTTCAGCCGCTGGTAGCACAAATCATGAGGGCCTTTACGTTATTGCTCACGGTCTGGCGCGCCTGCTTGCCCCGGGTGAACGCGTTCCCCTGGCTGATATGCTCAATCAGGAAGCTGAAACTCATTTGCGCTTTTTGCTGGAAACTAAACCAACGGCTATGGCATTACCGGCGGTGCAATTAGCCGAGTTCTATATTAATGAAGAGCGTTTTGAACCCGCCACTATTTTATTTCGCCAGGTAATCGACCTTGCCGGTCAGGTTTTTCCTGATACCATCTACAACGGTGAAAGCGCCGGTCGTCTGTGGCAAGGACTGGCCCTCAGTCTTTCAAAGCTTGTTAACAAACTTGAACAACGAGAGTTCTTTTTGTTCATGGGCGATGACACCATAGCTTTTCTGGAAAAAGCGCTGGCTGCAAAAATGCCTCTCTCTGATAATGAACGTCAAGCCATGCAGCTCTGCCTGCTGAGACTTTGTGAAAGAGATAAAGACCCGGTAACCGCGCTTGGTGTTGCGAAAAGTTTGCTTGATGACGGTGTGCGGCTGGCTGTAGACAGCGAGAACAAAGAGCGCTTCAATTTTGTTGCCGGTGAAATTTTGTCTACGGTTGACGAATTACATCTCAGCCGTAAAAAAGACGGCATGCCTCTTTTAAAGCGCCTGGTTGGTATTTTTATGGCGGTCAACAATCACAATAAGGCTGCCTCAGCTGGTGCTAAACTCGTGGACGCAACTTTAGATCTTTTCGGTGATGCCTCGCTTGAAACAGTGGCCCCAATCAACGCTCTGGCCGAAGTTTATAAGGCCATGGGCCGTTTCGATCTGGCTGAAGAATGCTACCGTCAAATTCTTGAAATCCAATACAAAGTCTATCCAGCTGAACATGAAGAGATGGTTGACGTCTTACTCAACCTGGCCCAGGTCTGTAAATTGCAAAAAGACGTAGGGGAAGCCGAAATTTTTCTGGAGAGTGCCATGGAAATGTGTACTCATGTTTTTGACGCCGAAGAATCTCAAACAGAAGAGTCGGACGAAAAAGCAGGTTCAGGAGATCAAGAAGAAACGCAAAGACGTCGCAGGGCCCTGATGGCGCGGGCTGAAGCCTTAAAAGGTCAGCTATCCCACGCTCTTTAATTTAGCCTTGCTTTACCTTTACTCTGGTAAAGAACTGATCGAAGCAATCAACCATATATTCAATTTTTTGCTGATCGATGCCGGGATAGACACCGATGACGAACGAATTATTCATCACTCGATCCGAATTCTCCAGCGAGCCTACCTGGCGCATGCTGATGTTTTGATAAGCCGGTTGCCTGACCAGGTTTCCGCCGAAAATATGCCTGGTTGCAATTTTCTTGCTTTCCAGATGCTGCACCAGATCTGCTCGTTTAAATTTGGCATTGTCGCGCACGGTAATGACAAAACCAAACCAGGATGGGTCACTGCTGGCAGTGGCACATGGCAAGATCAGATCATCTTCGTATTTAGTCAGACTCTCTTTGAGCAAGCTCCAGTTAGCCCTGCGAGCGGCTGCAAAGGCTCCAATCTTTTTCAGTTGAGCCACGCCTACAGCCGCTTGCATGTCGGTTAATTTGAGGTTGTAGCCAACATGCGAGTAAATATACTTATGGTCGTAGCCGGCCGGCAAAGATCCCAGTTGCCAACCGAAGCGCTTGCCGCAAGTGTTATCTTTACCTGGATCGCAATAACAATCACGGCCCCAATCGCGGAAAGATTCAACAATAATTTTCAGCGCCGCATCACTGGTGACAACGCAACCGCCTTCACCCATGGTGATATGGTGCGCCGGATAGAAGCTCGACGTGGCCAGATCGCCGAATGTACCAGTGAGCTGGCCTTCGTAAAGACTACCGAGGGCGTCGCAATTATCTTCAATCAAAAATAGACTGTGTTTTTTGGCAAAAGCGCAAACTGCGCCCAGATCAAATGGATTCCCTAAAGTGTGAGCAACAATCAGAGCTCTCGTGCGCGGGCTCAATGCTTCTTCTAAATAGTTGACGTCGATATTCATGGTGGTCAGTTCAACGTCCACAAAAACCGGGGTCAAATTATTCTGAATAATAGGATTAACGGTGGTGGGGAAGCCGGCCGCCACTGTGATTACTTCATCTCCTGGCAACAGCTGTCGCTCTTTTAACCGTTCTGAAGTCAATGCCGAGACTGCCAGCAAGTTGGCAGATGAGCCGGAATTGCAGAGCAGTGCATAGCGGCGGCCTAGATAGCGGGCAAATTCCTGCTCGAACTGTTTGGCAAAGCGGCCGGTGGTCAGCCAGAAATCCAGTGAAGAATCCACCAAATTGACCAGTTCCTCTTCATCGAAAATTCTGCCGGCATAGGGTACGAATGTTTTGCCGGGCTCGAAGGTTTCACCAGGCCAGTTCTCAGCGTAATAAGCGCGGGTCAACTCTAAAATTTGCGCTCTCAATTGGTCGGATTTTGACATCAAAGTCTCTTACTGTTGCTCGTGAAGACTGGGCTTAAGCAGCTATAATTATAGCCTCCCCTTATAGTCTCAAGTGATGTTTCGCTTTGCCCTTTAGATATGGATAAACCATGAAAGTAGTGATTCTTGTCGGTGGTCTTGGTACGAGATTGCAGGAAGAGACCTCAGTTAAGCCCAAGCCGATGGTAGAAATCGGCGGCCGGCCGATGCTCTGGCACATCATGAAGATTTACGCTTCGTACGGCTACAAAGAGTTCGTTATAGCTCTTGGATACAAGGGCGGCGTTATCAAGGACTATTTTCTCAATTATCGCCATCGTGATAGCAACCTGGTGGTTTCGCTAAAAAGCGGAGACGTTACCGTCAGTCAGTGTGATGATGTCGAAGATTGGACCGTGCATTTAATTGATACCGGCCATGATGCCATGACCGGCGGCCGCATCAAATGCGCCGCTCAATATATCGGTGACGAGCCCTTTATGGTTACTTACGGCGACGGTGTTGCCGACGTTGATATTAATAAAGTGGTAGAGCATCATAAACGCTCAGGGCTGAAAGCCACTGTTACTGCAGTACGTCCGCCGGCACGTTTTGGTGCCATCTACCTGGAAAATACCAAGGTGGAGCGCTTTGAAGAAAAGCCTCAGACTGGAGCCGGTTGGATTAATGGTGGATTTTTTGTCCTTGAACCCGGTATCAAAGATTATATTGCCGATTCCAGCACGATTTTTGAGCGTGACCCGCTGCACCGCCTGGCCGGTGAAGGACAACTGGCTTCTTACCAGCATCACGGTTTCTGGCAATGCATGGACACAGTGCGCGACGTTGAGCTTTTGCAAAAACTCTGGAGCGAGAATCAGGCGCCCTGGAAAGTGTGGGGCTAGTATGAATGTATGAATGAAATAGAAATAGCTGGAGTGCTGGTAAAACCGCTCACTCAAATCGGTGATGAACGCGGCAAAATTATGCATATGATGCGCGTTGACGATAGCGCCTTTGAAAAATTCGGCGAGATTTATTTCTCCATGATTTATCCGGGCGTTGTTAAAGGATGGCATTTGCACAAAGAAATGACACTTAACTATGCCTGCGTCAGTGGCAGAATCAAACTGGTGCTATTTGATGAACGGGAAGGTTCGAGCAGTAAAGGTGTCTTGCAAGAAATTTTCCTGGGCGAAGAAAACTACAAGCTGGTACAAATTCCTCCAGGCGTATGGAACGGCTTTAAAGGTGTCGGTATAAAAGAGTCTATCGTAGCCAATCTGGCCACTACTGCCCATGACCCGGCAGAAATCACGCGCATGGATCCATTCAATAACTATATTGGTTATGATTGGTCATTGAAAAATAAATGAGCATCAACGAAATCAAACGTTCCCTTGTAATTGGGGCATCAGGGCAGGTTGGTGGTGTCATTGCCGCAAAGCTAAGTGCTGCTGCAGTCACCACATATGGTACCTATGCCGGTCACAAACCTGACGGCAAAACTTCTTACGAAATTATGCATCTAGATTTGCTCGATAGAGAATCGATAGAGAAAGTAATCAGCGAAGCTGCACCTGATTGTATCTATTTAGCCGCTTCTTATACCGATGTGGATGGTTGTGAAAACAATCCAGAACGTTCGTATGCTGTGAACGTTACGGGAGTGCGTGATGTGGTGGCGGCTGTGCTTGATAAACCATGCAAGCTCGTCTATTTTTCCAGCGATTATGTTTTTGACGGTGTCAGTGGTCCTTATGACGAAAGGGCCAGACCGTCTCCCATAAACGTTTATGGCAAGCATAAATTGGAAGCCGAGCGCATTATTGCTTCCAGCGGTCTCAGTAATGTGATTGTGCGCACCACTGTTGTCTACGGCGACGAGTGGCAGCATAAAAATTTCGTCGCTCGTTTAATTGCCACTTTGAACAAAAACGAGAGCTTGACCGTACCAGATGATCAGATTGGCAATCCGACCTATAACGAAACTCTGGCTGATGCCGCCATTGAACTCTGCAATTCTTATAATCAGGGCGTCTTCAATATCGCCGGGCCAGAGCGGGTCAGCCGTTATCAATTTGCCGTAGCGGCGGCGCAAATATTTGATCTGGACTCGTCGCTGATTAAGGCCACTTCCACTTCGGCCCTCAATCAAGCGGCCAAGAGGCCACTGGCTGGAGGGCTGATTTTAACAAAAGCAAAATCAGCCCTGAAAACAGAGCTGATTGGCTACAAAGATGGTTTGTTCAAACTAAAAGAGCTTTTGGCCTTGAGTTAATCGTCCGGACCCATTAAATCGGGTGTTGGAGTAGAAGGCGGACTAAGCGGTCTGGGCATGGCGCTGGTGCCGCTTCCGTATTGTTTTTCTTCGATTGCTTTTAAAAATGCGTCTTGTTTAGCGGCGCCTTCTGCCGTTTCATCAGCCTTTTTAGCAAGCATCTTAGCCTGGGCCATTTCGTCCCAACGCTGACGCTCGTGCTCTTCCATTTGCCGGCGGCGGTCCAGTGCTTCGCGCTTACGGCGCTCGACGCGTTCTTGTTCTACCCGGCGCAATGCCTCTTCCTCGCGCATTTTGCGCTGCTTATCCATTGAAGGCATGATTTTCTCCCCAGCTGACCAAAATTGGACTCAAGATAGATTTACCCGTTTAATGGGAGTACCTACTGGCTACTGATGTCTTCCAGTTTATTCTTTCTTGCCACACCGGTTTTGATCGCTACCTGTGCCACCGCTTCGGCCACTCTCTGGCCCACCAGCGGGTTGAATACTCCGGGAATGATGTAATCTTCGTGCAGCTCGCTGTCGGCAATAACATTGGCAATTGCGTAAGCTGCGGCCAGTTTCATTTCTTCGTTGATATCGGTGGCCTGGCAATCAAGAGCGCCGCGGAAAATACCGGGGAAACACAAGACGTTATTAATTTGATTAGGATAATCAGAGCGGCCAGTAGCCATAATGCGCACATAGGGAGCGGCATCTTCAGGCATTACTTCAGGAACCGGATTAGCCATGGCAAAGACAATAGGATCTTTAGCCATACGTTCTAATGATTTTGCTTCAATGGTACCGGGACCGGACAGTCCTAAATAAAGGTCGGCGCCATCCAGTGCATCTTCAATGGTGCCTTTGAATGTAGTTGGATTAGTGTTGTCGGCAAACCAGTCTTTCATATAGTTCATATGCTCGCCGCGGCCTTTATAAATGGCACCCTGACGATCAAAACCGATAATGTTTTTCACTCCGGCATTCATCAAGATTTTCGAGCAAGCCACACCAGCTGCGCCGACCCCGCTGACAATTACTTTTAAGTTACCTATATCTTTTTTGACGATCTTGACCGCGTTTATAAGAGCGGCCAGAACCACTACAGCGGTGCCGTGCTGATCGTCATGAAAAACCGGAATGTCGAGTTCGGCTTTTAAACGTTCTTCAATTTCAAAGCAGCGCGGTGCGGAAATATCTTCTAAATTGATGCCACCAAATACGGGGGCAATATTTTTGCAGGCTTTGATAATTTCTTCTACGTCTTGTGTGGCCAGTGCGATAGGAAAAGCGTCAACTTTGCCGAATTCCTTAAAGAGCATGCACTTGCCTTCCATTACTGGAAGAGAGGCTTCAGGGCCGATATTGCCTAATCCGAGCACTGCCGAGCCATCGGTAATTACAGCTACCGTGTTGCGCTTGATTGTCAGTTTATAGACATTTTCTGGCTCGTTATGAATCGCCATGCAAACTCGTGCCACACCCGGTGTGTAAGCCATAGAAAGATCGTCACGTGTAGTCAGAGGCACTTTATTCGTGATTCTGATTTTGCCGCCCAGGTGCATTAAGAATGTGCGATCTGAGACATTGACCACTTCAATGCCCGGCATGGTTTTAATTTTTGCTACCAGGTTTTCGCCGTGTTCTGAGTTGCGCACATTAACGGTCAAGTCGCGCACGATGGCGTCTTTCTCAAAGCCATGAATGTCGATGGCACCAATGTCTCCACCAATTTCACCAATTAAGGATGTAACCTTGCCCAGCATACCCGGCACATTATTGATCTTCAGTCGTAGTGTCAGGCTATGGCTGGCGCCTGGTTTAACCGAACCAGCGAGAATATCTGGTTTTTTCTCGCCGGTTTTAGATTGATCGCCGCCGCCGGATTTATTTGCTGGTGATTGAAATTGGGTGGTCATTTATAACGCTCTCGTGTGCTTGGATAGGCAATTGACATTAAAACTGTCTGGCATTTAACTCTGTGTGGATTATGTTAAGCTGGACCCACGCCAAAAGGGCAGCTTCTTCCTTTTTTTTAATGGCTTGGCAAGCTTTCGGACCTCGATTAGTGGAGAACAAGAATTAAATGTCAGCAAATGAAAATGAAATGCTGGGTAACTTCGAACTGAGACGGCAAGGAGTGGTCACCAGACGTGACGTCTTGATGATGGGTGCAGTTGCAGCCACTTCGCTTTCAGTTAACGCACTTTCAGCTGGTGCAGCGCCAGAGAGCGCCGCTGCTGTAGTGACAAAAGATCCATATGTGGCTAAAGATTTTAGCGCTCTGGTGACCAAAAATATGGACGGCTTGAGCGGCAATCAAATTGAGCCTCACTTGAAGCTCTACAAAGGATACGTTGGCAAGGCCAATGAAATTTATAACCTGCTCAAAACCGTAGATTTGACTTCAGCTAATGCTACTTATTCTCCCCTGCGAGAACTTTTGATGGAGCAGAGTTTCGCAGTCAACGGCATGATCTATCACGAATTCTATTTTGGCAATTTGGGTGGTAGCGGCGGCGACCCCGGCGGTGAGGTCAAAGCAGCCTTAGATGAGCGCTTTGGCTCCACAGGCAAATTTATGGATTTCCTCAAAGCTGCCGGTAAATCAATGCGCGGCTGGGTAGTTGTTGGTTACAACACTCGCGGCAATCATATTGATACTTTTGGCCTCGATATGCACAATATGTGGTCGCCACAGAATGTGGTGCCTCTTCTCGTCTTAGACGTTTACGAGCACGCTTACATGATTGATTATGGTATTGATCGCGCTAAATATCTTAATGCTTTCGCTAAGAATCTAGACTGGCAAGCGGTGGAAAAACGTCTCGCTGCTACTAAAAAACTTGTCAATGGAGGCGATAGTACAATCTAGAGTGAGCCCCAAGTCTGAGCAATCACAAAACAATGGTTCTATTTTCCATCAAGGAAAACAGAACCATTGTTTCGTGACTTAAAAGATCAGAAGCCGTCGCCAGTTTTTGCAAATTATATTGATGGCTGCAGAGCTTTAAGCATTGTGCTGACAATCAAGTGTGTCTCGTGCTGAGCAGGTAAAAGATCGTTTGTAATTACGCTTGAAACATATTCACCCACAATTTTTTGCTGAGCCTCATACTGCACCAGTCTTTCCGCTTCAGCCAGTTCCATTATTGCCAGGGCGTCGGCTTCAGTTGAGGCGCTATTTTGAGTCATTGCCTCAAACCCGCCCCAGAGCCCTGAAGTCTTACCAGGAATGCCATCTAGAGCTCTTATTTCAGCCGTCAATTTGGCCACACGATCGGCGTGCGACATCTGACATTTGAGAAGTGCTTGTCTGACATCAGCATTTTTTACATGCTCCATGGCCAGTGTATAAGTGTCCACAGCTGATATTTCGCCGCTCAATAAGGTATTGAACTCTTCAATATATTCCGAACTCATGCGCTCTCCCTTAGAGTAAATATTGATTAGATTGACTGAGATCCCTAATTCATGAGTCGCTTAAACAGCGCCGCCGCGGTTGAAGCCGCGAGAAATCAGCGATAAGAGAAAGACAAAAAGTGCCGAGCCGACAATTGCTGGAAGCAACGAAATGCCGGCCAGATCAGGTCCAACATGACCCATCAGATTGCCGCCAATCCAGGCACCGATAATGCCGACGATAGCTGAGGTAAAGAATCCACCAGGAACTGAGCCTGGAACAATTCTTTCACCGATATAGGCACAGACGGCAGCTACAATTAAGAAGAGAATGAAAGCTAAAATAGACATGGGACTTATCCTCGCGAAGTAGAAACGAATCATCGAAACGCGGTGTGCTTAGCGGGTTGCTTAATTCGTGCTTCCCTTCGTTCCGTCGACCCTTGTGACTAAACCTGAGCCGTAAAGTTCCATTTTTTAGCAAGTTAGTTTTCTGGCGGAGCCATGCCAAGCCGGCTGTCAGCCACGGGGCCATCCATTACTGTATGAATGATGCCGTCTGGATCTTTTTGCTTGCGGTCAATCAGTGTCTGCATGGTTTTAGTGTCATCCAGCATAACTTGCTCTTTGCCTTGCGTCTCGTATGCCTTGCTCAGCTTCATTTCACCAAGCTCGGGCTGAACAGCGAAAACATGAAACTTATCTGGTTTGTCGTTCACTTTCAGAGGGAAAGGGCCCAATCTGTCAATCTTTCCGATATCACCTTTATTGATTAAAGCCAGATTATCGAAGTTTTCAGGCGGATAGCAACGATAAACTTTTACTTCTCGGGCAGAGGGATTGCGTTTCAGTCTTTCGATCAACGATGCTCTAGCTTGAGCCGGTGGAGCTTCGCCAAAAACATAAACATAACAACTGCTGCGCGGCTTGATCACAATCTCGCATTTTTCGTTGAGCATATAACCATTTTTAGGGCGATTAAATTGCACGTTAATCGGCTCAATGGCAGGTTTTTCAACCTTGTGAGCATCCACCTCTTTTCCGCCCAGGTAAAACGCTGCGGCGACAAAGGCAGTAAGGAAGGCCAGGAAAAATGATGCTACCAGAGGTAGTGTCGATGGGCTGGTGTTGGGCTCTTCCACAATCGAATTGGCCTGCACACCAAGCTCTTTTAGAGCGTCGATTGAGAGGCAAAGGCGAATAGATGTAGTGGGTAAATTTAAACCAGGCAATGAAGCGGTGTCACCACAATGCATAGCCACAACTGTATATTCGTCGAATATTGCCGAACCCGAATCTCCTGGCGATAAAGCCAGATCGTGAAGCAGGTGGAAATTGTCTTGTTTGCGCAAAGGTCCCAGCAATCTGCCCATTTGCGCTAGTGGGTTGAGTGAACTGAACTGCCCCAGGTGGGTAGGAAAGCGCACTGCTGTGAGCGATAGCTGAGTGGGTAAATTGCGGTCGTAAGCAATAGGCAGTGGTGAGGCTTCAGATTCAGGGAAAGCCAGATCAACTGTCAGCAGGGCGGCGTCGAATTTGACCAGCTGATTGAGCTGCGGGTCGCGCATGAAATTAGGATGCAGCTTGATTTCGCTAATGGCATATTGACTGCCTGATTTAGGAAAACGCACTGCCAGCGCCGCCAGGTCATCAAGTTGAGCGTCTACCACATGACCGCAAGTGATCAGTTTGTTGTAGCCCACCAGCCAGGCCTGCCCCAATACTTGCTCTTGTTTTCCGCCTTCGCTTATTTCCACTTTAATAATGTGGGCAAGGGCGTCGCCATAAGCCTCAGTGTTTAGAGGAGCCATTGATTGACTTGAATTTTGGCCAGTTGCCACTTTTTACGTTCCAGTCCTAAGTAAGCCGTCTTATCTTATACAATGGTAGGGCTTCAGCTCACCAAGAACCGATGTCCATTTTTAATGATAGATTCCGCCAGCAATCCCAAACAAAATATTCCACCACCAGTGCCACCGTCCCCAAAGGGTAACATAGCGCGCCGTCTCCGGTCATACTGGTGGATACCGGTCTCTTATTCTGTTCCATACTTAATTGTTCATTCCATTGGTTTAGACCAACCGGGGGCCAGTACTGTGGCGAATGCCGAGCTGACCTTGTTGCGATCTCATTACAGTGGCCTGATTGGTCTGTCCGTGGCTACCGGAATATTTTGTTTATGGCGTCTGGACTGCACTTTCGGGGCGAAGCAGGTGCTGCATTTATCTCGCGATGCGCAGGCTAAAGTGCTGGTGCACATACTGGGCATGGCCTTGTGGGTATGCTGGGTAGGTATTGGTGTAGTAGCCTGTATGGCATATGATCAGGTCCATGAATTGGTGCCTAATCTACCGGGGCTGCGTGCGCCCATTTAGATCAGATTGACAAATTATTTCAGGTAACAATTGCTGACCAGTCCTACCGAGTTACAAGAAATTCTTAGCCTGGCGCCTGAATGGCAGTCGGTAGTGGATAGCGTGGCCGCGGCTAAAGACCTGAAAACCGTCAGTTCATATCAGCTTTTTGAGCGCCTCGGCGCCAAAGCCATTTATATGAAGGCCTCGACCTTAAGCAATCAAAAAAGAAGCGAATTTGAAAGATTGCTGCGCGACCACTATTATCAACCCATTATTGCCAAGATGTTCGGCAACAACCAGAATCTCAAGCGTTTCTGGGCCCAGCGCAAGCATCCTTTTGACTGGCAAAAGGGGCAGGCGATTTCTATGGCGGTGGAGTTGTCTACCAAAATGGAAGGGGTGCTAGACCGCCACCTCACCAATAAGAGTGCAGACGGCTTCAAAGTCTTACTGCCGGCTTACGTGCAACGGTCAGTGCAAAATGCCGTAGTCGATTACATTAAAGACGAGTGGCAGTGGGAAAGAGAAACCCTGCAAGACCTCAATCTTGACCCTGAACATGAAGATCCGCGTTCGTGCACCGCCGACGACGTTAAATACGCACCCGAAAACAAGGCTATATCAGGTGAGCAGGTGCTGCAACTGAATCAGTTGCGCAGCGAACTCAAAGCTATGCTCGATGACAAATCGCAGCCGCAAGAGGCATTAATAGTAGTCGACTGTATGTTCGGTCTCGGTCTCACCGCCAAATCTAAGAGCGGCGAAGAGCTGACCATGCGGGAAGTATGCGATCTACTTGCCATTGCCGGAGAAACCCAGGCGCGTAAAATAGCTCGCTGTCAGGTCTTACTCGATAAAGGCCTCGATTGCATTCGTTCTCAGGTGCGCAAAAAGCTTCCGGGAGTGGCCGATTGCTGGCAATCAGACGTTAATATCAACACTGCTTCAAGACGTGAACTCTCTCATCAGCTTGGTTTGACTGAAGGTGAGGTCGAGCGTTTACTGGCCAACCGGCAGTATTATTGCCTCGCCGAGCTCACCGAAAACAATGTGATCAAGCCACCCAAACTCGATGAGCTCGTTAAACACGGTGCTGTGGCTGCTTTTGTACCGATTGAGGTCAATTCTTGCACCACTCGTGACCTCATTGATGTGCTTGGTTTGCCTAAGGAAATGGCCCAGAAATTTGCCACCACCAGGCCTGTTACTTCTTTTGATCAAGCAGTGCGTGACGGCTTGCTCGATGCGGCTGTGCTCAAGCAGGCAATCAAGCGGGGCGCGGTGCTCAAACCACCAAGTAGCGGTAGCGCCAGACTTGACCTCAATTCCACCCAGAGCGAAAACCTCACAGCCCTGGGTTTAGGCCAGCCTATGGTCGAGCTTATTGCCCGAGGCCGGCCCTTTACCACCTGGAATGAGCTAGAGGAGTATCTAGCGCCGGATAACCGTGAATGGCTGATACTGCGTCAAAAAACTTGTTTGGGCATTTCCGACTAATTTTCGACCTGGTGTCGTTGATGACAATGTGAGAACAAATCAAAACTGAATTTCTATAAGCACCGGGAGACGCCTGATGTCTAGCTTAATTAACCAAAATCAAGAACACGGACAAGTCGCGCTCAGTGCTGAAGTCGTGAGAATGGCGCAAATTCGTGCCCATCGCCAGGGAGTGCAGTTCAAGCAAGAACTGGCGCGGCTGGTTGCTGAAGAAGCCATCATGGGTCTCGATTTTGATCTCGGTCTGCTGTTGGAGGGTGGCACCCTGAGCCAATCTGACACTCTGGCTGCGGCCCTCAGCGTAAATGATCTGGTGGTCAATGGTCATCGCATCGACGTTCGAGCCATCGACGACGACGGCGAAGTTTGTGTGGCCAGGGCTCTTGTGGGCTCGCAATATTTGAGTCTGGGCAGTTTGCTGGTCAAACTAGATGGCGTTAATGGCGGCGCTGTAGTCGGCCATATTGGCGCCGGTGCCTGGCTCAAAGCTGAAGATGGTCTGCGTGACGCCGACATTATTCGCCTCTCGGCTGATATTAAGAGCGATTTTAGTCTGAGTCAGGCGGTGGTGGAGCTTACTCAAAAAGCTTCATTCAAATTACCGGTGGCCGCTAAATTAGCTAGTTTTGACAGCGATGTGAACGACCTTATCAATAACAAAGGGCGTTTGATTGCCTCTCGTCAGAAACAGATTTTCTCTTATCTTTGCGCCAATTGGTCAGATCAAGTGATGGCACAGGTGGAGGCGATTGGTTGCAAATTGCCCGCTGCCAGAGTTACAAAAGTACTGTTTGCTGCTGGCCGCTGGCACGCCACATCTGAGCGCCTGGCCGACAGCCTGGCATTGCGATTCAACAAGCTCTCCAGAGAAGAAATCGGCAAGCAGATTCTTGCTGTGGGTGAAAAACTCGGTGGGGAAATTAAAGCTCCAGCCTTCAGGCATGAACTACTGACTAATTTAGCCACCGCGCAGCTGGCAAAAAATCCGGCTCTCAGTAGCAAAGCTGCCCAGGCGGTAATGGCTAAAGTGATGAGTGGTGTCAATGCTGTGGATGCAGTTAAAGCGCTGGTGAAAAATGCGGTAGCTGTAGATTTGGCTCTCGCTATTAAAAACAAACGTCAGGCCACTGCAGGTTTTATGGCCGCTACGGCTGAAGAAATCGGCATGGCATTTCAACAGCTGGCACTTCAACCGGCTTATGCCACTCATAGCAGCGGAGATTCTGGTGTAGATTCCATAAATGAAGCACTGGCTTTGCTTCAAGCTACTGACATGGCCGACGCTATTGCCGCCTGCGACCAGGAAATGGCGCAATTCTAAGACCAGGTTAGGTCTTTGTTCATGCAAATTTCCTGTTTGGCCATAAGTTCGGTACAATCGGCAGATGCAAGCGAGCACCAGTGTAGTTGATTGTAGCGGTTGTGGAGAGCAAAACAGCTCTGACATGTCATTTTGCCTCAAGTGCGGCAAAGTTTTGTCTTCGGCTGTGCAGGCTCAACGCGACATACAGGGTGTAAAAAAAAGGCAGTGCAAAAGTTGCGGCCGGGCCGATGAGCTCAATCACAGATATTGCATTTTTTGTGGTGCTGATATTAAGGCTTTCGTGGCTATGGCAGCCAATCCTGAAGCTTTAGTGCGATTTACCACCGAGCTTTCGCAGGTAACTGCTGAAGCGGTAGATGCCAATGATGCTTTGCAAGTCGCCAGAGACCAGAGCAATTCTGCCGCCAGTAATTACCACGCACCAGTGGTTTACAAAAATAAGGCGGCCAATAAACCATCGTATGGTGCCCTGGCGGTGCAATTATTCTTGCTGCTAGGATTAGCTTCAGGAGCCGGTCTTGCCTATGCCTTTAAGGGCCCGACTTTGCTTCAGGCCTATAACCTTGTCACTGGAAATAATCTCAAAGATGGCTTGCTGATTTTCACAGAGCAGCCCACCGTAAGTGTTGTCACTGAATCTCAAGATCGCAAACGATTTGTTGTTGGTCAGACTAAAAGCGGTAGCATGGCAATTTCTGGTATCGAACCCGGTATGCACCGCATTACTTTTTCTCTGCCTGATGTATCTATTATGGAGGCTGTCACTTTGCTTCCATCAAAACTGAACATGCTTGGATACGAGCAAAAAGTTGATGTCAATGCTGGTAAACACTGATGAACGCAAGCGAAGTTAATTGCCCCACCTGTCAGCGCTCTTTGCCTGCGGCTTCTAAGTTTTGCGGATTTGACGGTACAGATTTATCGCTGGCAGCCGAGGGTCAGGCGTCGCGCAAAGTCTGTTCGGTCTGTGGCCGCTTTTATCCCGGATACGCTCAGTTTTGCGCTTTTGATCGCAGCTCGCTGCAAGTGATGAAAACACAAAGAGAGTTGGCGCAAGAAAGTGAATCGCCTTCTGATCAAGCCCTTGAGCGCTACAGCGGTACTCAATCAAATGAAACTGTAGTGGTGCCGGTACTTCCTCCCGCCACCTCCACCGCTCAAATTGCTGCTGATGACAGGCTGTTTTCCGCTTCCGATTCCAACATGCCTTATTCAGAGCTGGTGGGCAAAACCATCGACAAAAAATATTTGATTCAATCCGTGCTGGGCGAAGGCGGCATGGCCGTGGTTTATCGCGCTCATCAAATTCAGATGGAACGCACTGTAGTGATTAAGGTAATGCAGGGCTGGTTGCTCTCCAATCGCAACTCGGTAGAAAGGTTTGAGCGCGAATGCAAACTCACTGCCAAACTCAATCACCCTAACATAGTCTCTGTGTACGACGTAGGCTTGATTAACGGCAAAGAGCCTTATCTGGTGATGGAATATATCAAGGGTGAATCGCTGGCCGACAAGATTCACAATTCAGGCGCTCTACCTTATGCCACCACTGCCAATATCATCATTCAAATCTGTCGCGGTCTGCAAGAAGCGCACACATCGGGGATTATTCACCGCGATTTAAAACCGGACAACGTTTTGCTGCAGCATAAATCAGATCGTCCTGACTGGGTAAAAATCGTAGACTTCGGTATTTCGAACTTCGTTCATGGCAGCAAGAAGCTGACAAAGACCGGCCGTATGGTGGGTACGCCTGAATATATTGCTCCTGAGCAATTGAAAGATCGTCCTATAGATATGCGCACCGATCTTTATGGTCTCGGTATTATGATGTTCGAAATGTTGGCCGGCCGTGTGCCTTTTGATGGTGAGAGTGCCGAGTCGATTTTGATGAAGCATCTACTCGAAGATCCGCCCCAAATGGCCGAGATTCGTCCTGAACTGGCTGAGGGTAATCTTTTCCAGCCAATTGTAGATAAGCTCTTGAAGAAAAATCCTGATGAGCGCTATCAAACAGCTACAGAACTGAGGCTGGATGTTGAGCACGCCTTAAATGCAGTTTTGTTGAAGAAAAACACTTAGAGTTATCGTCATTGAACTGGAAGTTCTACAAAAGGCTGGCCCCCGGCCACTGCTGTGATAACCGCTGGCTTGCCGGACTTGTCGAAATTTAGTTTCTTCAAGTCAATTGCTCTCAATATTGAATTGTCGTACGAGCGGAAATAAAGCACGCGATTGGTCAGGTCTTTAATTACTATCCACTGTGTGTAATCGGCATATTTAATGTCGTTGTCGCTGCCGCGCACGTCTCCCAGCGGGATATCCACTGCATTGAGTAAATGCACAGCAAGGCCCACCGCTTCTTTTGCATTGCTTGCCGGTTTAGCAAATTGCAGCATGGCATTGGTTCGTACGAACCTAGATGGAGGTGTCCAGTCGCCGGGAATGCCGAGAAATCCTCCGCCCTGTCCAGGCGGCGCTAAGACGGAACCGCCTACAGTAACGGTTTTGGCATTAGCGGCAGACAGTTTGATGTAATTACGCAGGTTGGTTATATGCCAGTCAAATGTTGGTGCGTTGGTGAGCACATGCAGCGGATTGTCATAAATCTTTTGCTCGCCGCCCACAAACTCGATCACTATGCTTTTGCCGGAACTGTCATGAATAGCCAGGTGAGTGGTGGGTATGCCGCCCCAATCGCTCAGGGTAGGCGACCAGACCCGCACATCTTTTATGGCGTTTTTTACCTGGTCAACGGTAGAAAAATTACCAAGAATATAGTGGCCGAGATCCAGAAGACAGAGAGCCGTTTGCGGGCTTGCCGCGGGCACTTCTTGATAGACGGTGCCTGGTAGCCAGAGCTGGTCCATGGAGAGGCCGGCCTCATTGATGCCATCCAGAGCCAGAGGCATGCCGTGGCAGTCTAAACCAAGATAACCATATTGCGATTGCCATTTGACGCCGGTTTTACCATCGGGTGATTGCGAACTGCGAGCCATGCCACGCGGATATTGCCAGATTTTCGAATCTAAATTCAATCCCCATTCCATGGAGCGACCGACCACATTGGTGCCGTCGTCAGCATGAACGAGAAAATCGGTGCAGGCCAGGGCCGCTCCGCTTGAAGCCTGGAGCATGGCTGCTAAGGCAAGAATACATTTTACAGTCAAAGAATATCGAGCTGAAAATTTTAGTGGTGCCATTTTTCTCCTCAGATCAAACGATTTCGCAAGTGTTGGTTATCTTTTCGATAATTATAGGGGTCTTCGCGGATTTGTGTGGGTGATTTTACTAAATCTGCCATCAGTACTGGTGGCTCGATAATTTGAATCAAACAATCAGCACTGTGCCGTTATTTC
>JADYXQ010000260.1 GCA_021772135.1 Candidatus Obscuribacter sp. | reverse complement strand
GATAGTTTAGAACTGCCGAAATTTGTTAATCAGGCCAGACGAAGCGAATCTTTTGTGGCTTTCATCGCGCGCACTTATAGAGAGCTAGCCAAGGTCAAGTTTGCCCTGGCATCTTTTGTTGTTAACTCTATTAGAAAGCGCTATCACCGCTCAGTGCTTGGTTTCGCCTGGAGCATGTTGAATCCGCTTTTAACCATGGGTGTCATGACTCTGGTTTTCTCCGTGCTATTCCATTTGCCCCTCAAGCAATTCGCCTTGCAGCTTTTTAGTGGTTTAATGCCCTGGATGTTCATTTCAGAATCGTGGACTATGGGCTCTACTTCTATTCTTGTGGCTGAGCCTTTTTTGAAAAAGGTCTATCTGCCTAAGGCGTTTTTCCCTTTAGTTTCATCGTTGCAGGCATTGTCCAATTTTATTTTTAGTATGGCCAGTCTGATGGTGATTGCGCTGTTAATGGGTATGCAAGTGGGTCCAGCCATGCTGGCTTTACCTCTAGCCATCGGCGTGCTCTTTCTCTTTAATTTTGCCATGTGTCTGGTGCTGTCGGTTTTGACAGTTTATCTGCGCGATCTGACCCATGTAGTGGGAGTGGCTCTGGGCCTTGCTTTTTATTCTGTGCCGATTATTTATCCGATTACACAAGTGCCTCTCAAATATCATATATTTATCAAGCTCAATCCGTTTTATTATTTCCTCGATTTATTCCGCTCTATCATTTGCCGCAATGAATTTCCGCCGGCCTATGAATGGGGAATCACATTTGGTATCAGTATTTTTACTGTTGTAGTCGGTCTCTTGCTGTTAAAGAGCAAAGAGAACGACATTATCTACCGTCTCTAGTCTCGATCAGGTTCTCATTCAGGTTTATCGATGAGCAGCGCAAGAATTCATATAGAAGACGCCTGGTTGCGTTTCAGAAGTTATAAAAATCCTTCGCCGGCCTTGAAGGAGATAGCACTGAGCGGCCTGCGCCGCAACCGTGATGCAAAATCAACAGTAGAATTTGACGCTCTTAAAGAAATCAATTTAGATGTTCGCGGCGGCGATCGCCTTGGCATCATCGGCCTGAATGGCGCCGGAAAATCTACTCTGCTCAAAATGATCGTTGGAATTTATCCTCCCCACGCCGGAACCGTCACAGTCATCGGTAGAGTGACACCGTTGATTGAGTTAGGAACCGGTTTTGATAGCGAGTTGAGTGGCCGCGAAAATATTTTTTTAAATGGTGCGCTTTTAGGACGCTCTTATAGCGAGATGGTGGCATTGGAAAAGGCAATCACCGAATTTTCTGAACTGGGCGACAAAATGGAATTGCCGATTAAATACTATTCGTCAGGCATGCTGGGACGATTGGCCTTTTCTATCGGCGCCCTGGTAGAGCCGGAAATATTGATCATGGATGAAGTATTCGCTACTGGGGATGCTCATTTCGTCCATAAGTCTATGAATCGCGTCAAGCACCTGTTTCAGAGCTCACAAATTGTGGTGCTGGTCTCTCACGCCCTGACTCAGATTGTAGAGCTGTGCAACAAAGCCATTGTTATTCACGAAGGGCGAATCGTAAATTCGGGTGATCCCATCGCCATGGTGGATTATTATCATCAAGAGATTGCTGGCATCCCAGAGGTACGGGGCCTGACTGTTACACAGGTCGAATGATAATCAACCGACGCAGCTCTAAGGTCGAAATAGTTCTGGCCGTCTTGCTCTCGGCTCTCCTTGCTGTTTGCTTAGGAGTTTGGACCTGGGGGCTAAATCGCGGTTTCGACATTTCGGACGAAGGAATGTATTTGCTGCAAGTACAAGAAGGAACCATATCTGGTGCCACTCGTTATGCTCTATTTCTTTCGCTTATCACCGGCGGCTCGTCTGAAGGCCTGATTTTTAAGTTAAGAATGCTGCAATTGGTCAGTCAAATTGTGGGCCAGACAATTTTATTTTTCTGCTTTGTTCGACGTTTTTACGCCAACGACAAAAACCACTCGTTCTGCCAGCTATTAGTAGTATGGTTGCTGAGTCTGCTTGGCGGGATGGGCCTTCTCGCTGTTTTTCCGCCGAGCATGTCTTACAACGGCTTAGCTCAATTTTTGATATTTGCTGCGGCTGGTCTGGTTTTATATGCTACTACTATTAGAGGCTGGCTCAGAGTCTTAACCTGCTCGCTTGCCTCAATATTTGCCGCTGGTTTGCTGTTCGTGAAAATTCCGTGTTCGCCGCTGCTTTTTGCCATGTGCGTGTTCTGGCTGGTGGTAGAAAAATTAGAGCGTAAATATGTTGTGCTGTACGCTGCTACGTTCATAATCACTGCCTTTCTACTGGCCTGTTTTTTCTTTGGCATTGAGTCAACTCAAGAATATGTCAGCGTCATTCAGCAGTTTGTGGCCAATCGCTCGTCTAGCAATCAGCATTCGCCGGCATCGATGCTCGCCACTAACATTAATGATTTTTACTACTGTGCAAACTTAGCCTCACAGGCTTTTAAATTGCTGTTGATTCTGCCTGCGATTTACTTCATTGCAATGTATGTGCTTTTGCCAAAAATTTCTTCTGTGGCTGTGCAGCGACTGATGGTTTTTGCGCTCTGGCCAGTGGTTCTCATCGCAGCGGTAAGTTTTGGCTCGCTTAACGCCAGTCTGTGGGCCAGCTACCCGGCTTTTTATGTATGGTTGCTGCTTGTCGCTCTAACGCTTGCGGGCACAGAGATATTGTCTAGAAGGCAACTAAGCAACCGCGATGCGGAAAAAAAGGTTTCAGATCCTGGTAAGTTTTGGGCTATGGCAATGGTGATAATGTTGCCTCTGGTTTATTACGCCGGCTCATGTAACCCGATTTTGTTGCAGTGCTACACCGCCAGCGCGCCTTTGTGGTTGGTACTGGGCAGTCTTGGTTTTGCACGTGCTGATCAAAGGAAGGCTGAGTTTTATCGAAGCACAGTTTTTGCTCTGTCTGGTCTGTTTCTCAGTTTTCAATTTATCTACGGCTATGTACACCAGCCGTATCTGCTTTACGGCGGCAAGATTGCGCAGTCTATGAAGGCCGACGACCTGCCCAATTTAAAAGGTATTTTGCTCGATGAAGAAAGTCATCAGTTTCTATTGAGCGTTTACAACCTATTAAAAGACAATGGTTTCAGGCCTGGAGAGCCAATATTGGCTTTGTATAATTTGCCCGGTGTGGTTTACGCCAGCGGCGGTAATTCCCCAGTTACCGCGTGGTGGATGCCTCGTCCGGAGTTCAGAGCCGCCAACGTTGCGGCCATCGGCAGGTTGGGCAAGGTGCGCAAGAAACCGCTGTATCTTCTGCTTTCATGGTATCCGGGTCAGGCCACTATCAAGGCTTTGAACGATGCCGGTATCGATTTTCCTCACGGTTTTAAACTGGTTGGTTCCACGAAAATGCAGCCGTATGTAGACGGTTGTCGAGATTTAAAAGACGCAGACGCCCGCTATTTGAATGGTGCAGTGCAAGTTTTTAAAGAGATGTAAGTTTGTCTGCAAATTATTATTCAGACTCTTGATCACGGCGGCGCTTTACTTCCGCCAATCCAGCAGCAGTAAGCGTGGCGCTACCGTCGCTAGATTTTTCTATCCAGCCATTAGCCAAAAGCAATTCTTCTGAGCT
>JADYXQ010000259.1 GCA_021772135.1 Candidatus Obscuribacter sp. | reverse complement strand
TAGGCGAAGCCATTGTACATATCAATGAATTCGGCTCCGGACACACTGATGCCATAATTTGTGAAAATCAAGAAACCTGGATTAGATTTTTCAACGGCGTCAAATCAGCCGGTGTCTATCACAATGCTTCCACCAGATTCGCCGATGGGTATCGCTACGGTTTCGGCGCCGAAGTCGGCATCAGCACAGGCAAATTGCCACCACGGGGCCCAGTGGGTCTGGAAGGCCTGATCACTTATAAATACAAACTGGAAGGCGATGGCCATATAGTCTCTGATTACCATGGTGCCGGAGCTAAAACCTTTACTCACAGGACTTTGTTATGACAGACAACGCTGAACAACTGCTGGGCCGCATTAAACCATTGCGCGATGACGTGCGCATGCTTGGTTTCATTTTGGGCGATACCATCAAAAGATTTGAAGGCGAGCAGGTCTTTGAATATGTCGAACAGTTTCGCAGCCTCTTCAAAGCCATGCACAGCCATAAAAATCAAGATGGAGCTAGCACTCCGATTGAAAGCAGTGATAGAGCCAAATTAGATGATCTGATTAAGTCTCTTGATTTAGAAACAGCCACCAAAGTGATCAAAGCTTTTCTCACTTATTTCGATATCATCAATATTGCCGAGCAGAATCACCGTTTACGGCGCAGAGCAGAACACGACAGCAGCGGCGAGCGCAAATTTGAAGATGACTCATTAGCACAGCTATTTAGCCTCGTAGAAGAGCAAGACAGTCTGCCGGCAGAAGAACTGCTTAAAGTGCTGGACAAACTCAATGTAGAAATAGTTTTTACCGCCCATCCTACAGAAATTACCAGACGTACGGTAATGCTCAAGCAGCTAGAACTGGCGCGCTTGCTCTATAAAAAAGATCACCCGCCATTTTCCAGGCAAGAGAGCCAGGCCATGGAAGAGCGCTTGAAGTCTGTTGTTGAGTCGCTCTGGCTCACAGATCACGTCATTTATTTCAAGCCTTCCGTCAATGATGAAGTGCGCTACGGTGTCTATCATTTTGAGCATGTGGTCATAGGAGCGGTAGTCGATGTGCACCAGGCCCTGTCAGAAAAGTGCAGGCAGCTCGAAGGCGCCACCAGACAGGCCGAAAAAAGCGAGCGCAACTTTATCACTTTCGGCTCCTGGATTGGCGGTGATCGGGACGGCAACCCGTTTGTCACCACTGAAGTCACTGCTCACACACTAGCTTTTCACCGCAGCGTCATCCTCAACCGTTACTTAAAAGAGCTGGAGACACTCTTCAACGAACTAAGTCAGTCGTCTAATTGGACTGTGCTATCAACTGAGTTAGCGAGCTCTCTGGCCGCCGACGCTCTGGCATTGCCGGCGGTGACAGAACAATTTGCCGATAGATATTATTTAGAGCCTTACCGGCTCAAACTTTTATATATACGTGAAAAATTGCGCAATACACTGGCGGGAATTGAAGGCAGCTATAGTGATGCCGTTGAATTCAGAGCAGACCTGAGCTGCATGACCGATAGTTTGCTCAAAGCCGGTTGTCAGGCCAGTTTACTCAACTTGCAGAGGCTTGTTGCCACAGTAGATATTTTTGGTTTTCATCTGGCTAAGTTAGATTTGCGACAACATAGCAATCGTCATCGCCAGGCATTAGATGAAATTACTAAGGCGCAAGAAATAATTGCCCAGGGCTATTTGAGTTTAAACGAAGCTGAAAAAATGGAGTGGCTCACTTCCGAGCTTGTCAGCAAACGGCCACTGATACCAGGCAATCTGCCTTTCAGCGATGCCACTAACGAAACCATTGAAGTTTTTCGCACCATGGCTCACAGCCAGGATCTCTACGGTATCAAAGCTCTCGATACTTATATCGTCAGCATGACTGAATTTTCTTCGGACCTTTTATCGATTTTACTTTTTGCCAAAGAAGCAGGCATCTGGACTCATGGTGCTGAAAGCAACAGAAAAATTTCAATTGTGCCATTATTTGAAACCATAGAAGACTTGCGCCGCGCACCGCAAATGTTTGAAGAACTGCTCAATAACCCAGTCTATCGCCAGTATCTGGCAGGGCTCGGGGATCTGCAAGAAATTATGATTGGTTATTCTGATAGCGGCAAAAACGGCGGCATTGTCACCGCCAATTGGGAGCTATATAAAGTACAGAAAAAACTTGTCGCTTTCGCCCATGAAAACAAAATTCAATTGCGTCTTTTTCATGGCCGCGGCGGCTCCATCGGCCGTGGCGGCGGGCCAACTCACCAGGCCATCCTGGCACAGCCACCAGGCACAGTGGCAGGGCGTATTAAACTGACCGAGCAGGGCGAAGTTATTTCATCAAAGTATGCCCTGCACGATATTGCCGTGAGAAATTTCGACAGACTGGCAGCGGCGGTTTTACAAGCCACCATCTCTCAGCCAAGCATCATGACCGAAAGCGAGCCGGCCGACTGGTGGAACTTTATGGAAGACCTGGCGCAAGAGGCGTTCAAAGAATACAGGTCACTGGTCTACGAAGACTCTGAATTTGTAGAATTTTTCACTCAGAGCACTCCAATAGGCGAGCTTTCAAAGTTGCGCATGGGTTCAAGGCCAACCAGACGGACAGCCGGTTCGGGTTCTATCGACGATCTCAGAGCCATTCCATGGGTCTTCGCCTGGACGCAAAGCCGTTATATGCTGCCTGCCTGGTATGGCTTCGGCAGCGCCTTCAAGGTCTGCACCGCCAGTGGTGAATGCCTTGAATTGGCGCGAGAAATGTATCAGAAATGGCCGTTCTTCCGTGGCCTGATAAGCAAATTAGAAAATGCTCTGGCCGTGGCCGATATGGAAATTGCCGGATATTACGCCGACAATCTAGTAGACAAACATTTGCGAGATAAATTCTTCACTCGCATTCTGGCTGAATTTGAAGAAACAAAGCAATCGGTGCTCAGCGTCTCGCAACATCAAAAGCTTTTGCAAAACGTGCCTTACCTTAAACATTCAATTGCCATCCGCAACCCCTATGTTGACCCGCTCAGCTATTTGCAAGTAAAACTGATTGAGCAACTGCGTCAGCGTGAACAAGAGACTAGCGAACCCGATGGCGGCCAGACTTCCACCCCAATACCCGACCGCTTGCTGGAGACGGTATTAATGACCATCAATGGCGTGGCTGAGGGCTTGCAGAATACCGGTTAACTTCTTACAGACACTACCAATAATTAAATTGTATAAAGCGCCAAAAAAAGTGGCTGAATATTTGAACTTTTTCTCTTGCCAGTACGTATTCATTTATATAGGTTGTTAGTTCAGTACAAAAGAGGCCCTATATGAAATTGCCCGGTTTACTCATGGTTGCTCTCTTAATCCAGGTTCCGGCCTTTGCGCAGAATGGGCCTAACCTTGGTCAGTTTCAGCCTCCCAGTTCGGTGAGCGATCAATTTCCGAACCCAGCTCCGCAGATTGGCAATCCCGGTCAAGGCCTGAGTCAGGGTGAAGGAATGGGCCAGGGCATGGGCAGGGGTCAGGGTCGCGGCGGTCGCAAGGGCCGCAGAGGCGGCATGGGCCACGGCCAGGGCATGGGTCAGGGCGGAGGCCAGGGAGACCCTGCCCGTCGTGAGCAAATGAAGGCAAAAATGATGCAACGCTTTGACGCCAATCATGACGGTCAGCTCGACGCCGGCGAAAGAGCTCAGTTGCGCCAGTTAAGAGATCAGCGCCGCGCCGCTAAAGGCGCTCAAGGTGGCGGCCAGGGTGGCGGACAAGGACGAATGGGAAGGCAGGGCCGCATGGGAAGGCAGGGCCGCATGGGCGGCAAGCACCGTCGGCAAAATTTTGACCAACCCGATTTAAGTGGCAATAATCCACTGAATGGCATGCCCGTCACCGGTAATGGCCAACCCTAGACAATGCAGCAAAGATTCGCCGCTCTCAAGCGAGCCATAGCAACTACTTCAGCTTCGGGCAATCAATTCATTGTCCGAGGCGACTATGCTGCGGCCGAGCAACTATTCAACAAAGCGCTGCAAGACTGGCGCAGCGGTGGCGGACCAAAAGTAGAAGAAGGCGATCTGATTTTGCAGTTGGGCAAATGCTACGTGGCGCAAAGAAAATATGAGCAAGCTTACGAGCTTTACATGCAGGCTCTGAATTACCTGACCGGAACCGCTTACGACGAAGTTTATGCCAGTTTTCTATATTTAAACGAGCGCATGGGCACGTTCGCGGCCAAAGAACCAGAACCGCCTTATAGCCCATTTTAAATTAGCAGCATAATTGAGTGGAAAAATACGTCCGGACGTAAATTTCCACAAAACATCAATCAACCAAACAATCGATTATGAGTCTAAATCTGGCTCGACTTTAGAAGCAGTTGCTTTGCCGCCGGCAGTTTTGATCGGCAGTGTTTGCAGGTCATGACCAATATTGAGCACCAGAGTATTACCTGTAGATTCGCTCATTGACTGAATGGCCCGCAATTGCAAAAGCAAAGGATTGCTCTCGAGCATTTTGGCGGCATTAGCCAGACTGCGCAGCGCAGCAGTTTCACCGCGAGCTTTCTCCAGGGCAGCCTGACCTTCTTTTTGCGCCTTGACCAGCTGACCGAATACTTTCTTAAAGTCGCCGCTGAGCATAATGTCTTTGATATTGGCGTCAACCAGCTCTAAGCCCATTTCAGCTGCCTTTGCTTTAGACATGGCCAGCAAGTTCGGACCAATATCGTTGCGCTTTTCTAAAAGCTCATCAATTTTCAGGCCGCCGACAATTTCGCGCAAATTTAATTGCAGCACCGTATATAGTGCGAAATTATAGTTGTCCACCAGGTTAATGGCCAGATTGCTGTTTACAACTTTATAATTGGCAGCCAGTGACAGCTTGATGCCTACATTATCCTGGCTGAGCAATTCTTGCCCGCCGATAGCCAGACTTTTCAGGCGAATATCTACTCGTGTAATTGTGTGCCAGAGCGGGCAAATCCAGTGCGAACCGGCAGTGAGGATTTTCTCGAATTTGCCGTCTTTATAAAGCAGGGCATTTTCAAATTCCCAAATAGTGATTTTCTGAGCAAGTTTTGAAATCGGCTTGATGATAAGCAATATGGCCAGGCCTATGACAAGAAAAAAAACTACTGCTTCTGGTAAGTGTTGCATTTGCCTCTCGAAGATAGTGCCTCAGCTTAAGGAACTCACGGTTTGAGCGGAGGTTTTAACCTGCAAAGCTCATCCCGTGTCGCCTTACGGCAGTTCCTTAAGATGAAAGCGGTTGGGGTGATTGATAGTCACTTCTTCGGATTGCCAAAACGCAGGACGAAGAGTGTAATTACACATCGCTGCTTGCCTTATCCGAAGCAATAATTATCGCACACCAGACAAAGTCTTTAAACGAGCTTCAACTTTGAGAGCTTCGGCCTCTTTACCGGCCATGTGTAAAATCATGCCCTGAGCTTTGAGCACTGTAAGCAAATTGGCTCTGGTGCTGAATTTTTCTACAAGTGTCACTGATTTACCAGAGTACATTTCAGCCTGAGGCAAATTGCGCATCATTATTGCCATTGATGCCAGGTTTGAATAGAGCAAACCGAGATTGGCCGCCACAACTTGATTGTTCGGGTCAATTTTATGAGCTTCTTCCAACTTGGTGCGGGCCAAATCAAATTTGCCGCTATTCATTGCATCGGCCGCCTCATTATTCAGACGCAGACAAACAACAGCAGCACCTGCGCCACTGAGATTAGCAGCGGCACTGACAGCAGGCTTGGCCGCATTGCCGGGCGCACCCACAGTGGCAGTTAACGCCTCAGGTTGAGCCTCGTGGCCAGCCAGGGCAGCTCGAATTTGATCATTTGGTACATAGAGAGCGAGGAAGGCGGCGGTATCGCTGGCAGTGAGAGCGGAGGCCTTATCTTCAGGATAAATAGTCCCGAACATGATGTCCTGGGCAATACTACTGTGAGTGGCAATACCTAGAGCGTGGCCAATTTCGTGCAGGGCCACTCGTCTGGCGTAATTTTTAGTCAAAGTGGGCATTGATTTTGGTGGCACAGTCAATAACATAATTCGAGCGCTACTGATGCCCTGACTGTCTGGCACCAGAGTGGTCTCGCCGTCTTCCGCCTGCGATATTAACTTAGTGCGATCATTGGTCCACTGACAGGTAATACCCTGACCGCCATCAGTTTTGTCTACAAAAACAAATTGTATTTTTCCACCGCCGGCAATCATCCAATCGTCGAATGCCTGCTTGAGCACCACTTCAAGTTCGGGTTTGTAGCCTGGCACATTTTTGCCCGGAATTATGCAAACAGGAATTGGTTGGCGGCTCTGGGGCCAGTTCAGGTTAGCGGCAGAAGCAGGCAAGCACATCAGCAAGCTCAAGCCAGCATAGAGACATTTATAAGCGATTTTATAAACAGCGAACTTATTCATCGTCATCAATCACACCAAAAGTGGTGCCGTCAACTCTACCTGTCTTGCCAGCTCAAATGGGAAAGGTATGGGTTTGCGAGTTTTTTCATCAATCAAAACTATAGTTGATTCACAAACTGCGCAACATACGCCATCTGTATAAAGAACTTGAGCTAATTTCAGCGAACTACGACCGATATTAACTAGCCCCGTGCCAACCTGAACGTCACCTGGATAGTGCATCTCAGCTTTGAAATCGACGTTGACATTGGCCAGCACCATAGTTTTGCCGGGGCCGGCAAGAGAACCTTCTCGATCAAAAAGCAAAGCGGCGCGCCCCGATTCAAACAAAGTAATAAATACAGCGTTATTGACGTGGCCGAGTTTATCAGTGTCACCATAACGCAGAGTTACAGTGGTCCAGTGTTTGTAGCACTTGCGATCAAGCAAGACTTCTTTAGGTACGGCCTGCTTCATCGAGCAACATCCTTGCTGAGTTTCAACATCACAATAGAAAGTGGCGGCAAAACTACCGAAACCGATTGGGGTCGCCCGTGGTGCCAGTGGGAATCGCTGTGAACGCCGCCATGGTTGCCTATGCCGCTACCCCCATAGACTTCAGCGTCTGAATTGAGCAATTCTTTCCAATAACCGCCTTGCGGGACACCGATGCGATAATTCCATCTTGGCACCGGTGTGAAATTGCAGATCACAAGAATAAAGTCGTCTAAGAATTTGCCTTTGCGCAAATAACATAAAATCGATTGTTCATTATCCTGACAGTCTATCCACTCAAAACCGCCAGGGTTGCAATCATACTCGTGCAGAGCCGGTTCGCTGCGATAAAGATGATTGAGATCGCCCACTAGTTGTTTGACACCGGCATGAAGCGGGAACTCAAGCAAATGCCAGTCGAGGCTGCGCTCTTCATTCCATTCTATCCATTGACCAATTTCACCACCCATGAACATCAACTTCTTGCCTGGTGAAGAATACTGATAGCCGAAGAGCAAGCGCAAATTAGCAAATTTTTGCCAGACGTCGCCTGGCATTTTAGAAAGCAGAGAATACTTGCCGTGCACCACTTCATCATGAGATAAAGGCATGATGAAGTTTTCAGAGAAACTATACATGCTTCTAAATGTGAGCTTGTCGTGATGGAATTTACGGTGAATGGAGTCCAGGCTCATGAATTGCAGCGTATCATTCATCCAGCCCATGTCCCATTTCAGGCCAAAACCAAGACCGCCGACATAAGTAGGTCGAGTCACTTGCGGCCAGGCCGTTGATTCTTCTGCCACCATAATTACCGAAGGATATTCGGCATAAACTTTTTCGTTCAATTGCCTTAAGAAATTGATTGCATCAATATTCTCGCGGCCGCCGTACTCATTAGCGATCCACTCACCATTTTCGCGAGCATAATCGAGATAAAGCATCGACGCTACAGCGTCGACACGCAGCCCGTCAATGTGATATTTATCAAACCAGAACATGGCATTGCTGAGCAAGAAGTTGGCTACTTCATAGCGACCATAATTGAAAACATAAGTGCCCCACTCGCGGTGCTCACCTAGCCGGGGATCGGCATGCTCATAAAGGTGCGTGCCATCGAACAAGCCAAGGGCGTGTCCGTCACGGGGAAAGTGAGCTGGAACCCAGTCAACCAGCACGCCGATGCCGGCCTGGTGCAACTCGTCTACCAGATGCATAAAGTCTTCTGGAGGGCCAAAGCGGCTGGTAACCGCGTAATAACCGGTTGTTTGATAGCCCCATGAAGCGTCCAGGGGATGCTCCGAAACAGGCATCAACTCTACATGAGTGAAATTCATTTCCAAAACATAAGGAATCAGTTTGGCTGCCATTTCGCGATAGGTGAGCCAGCGATCTTTATCTTCAGGCACACGCATCCACGAACCGAGATGCAATTCGTAAATTGAAACCGGTTTCTCAAGAGCATTGTTCTGATCACGACTTGCCATCCACTTGGCGTCGTTCCACTGGTAGCGGTCGAGATCCCAGACGATGGAGGCGGTACGTGGTCTCATTTCGCTGGCAAAACCAACCGGGTCAGTTTTTTGCACTTGACCATTAGCGCCGTCGATAAAATACTTATAAAGAGTGCCCTGCCCGAGCTTATGAATAAAGGCTGTCCAGATACCTGATGAATGGTTCAGCTCCATGACATTCTTGTCAGGGTTCCATTCGTTAAAATCGCCAACCACAGCCACTTTTTTAGCATTAGGAGCCCAAACGGCAAAATGAGTGCCTTTGACGCCGTCGCGTTCCAGCTGATGGGCGCCTAACTTTTCGTAAATGCGATAGTGAGTGCCCTCTGAAAACAAGTGCACGTCAACATCGGAAATAAAAGCAGCACTTTCGGTTGGCTTCGTGGTCATGATTCAATCTGTTCCTTTTGCCGATAGACAATTGCCTATAGAGATTGATTATGCCATGATCTCAAGCCAATCAATATAGATTCGGCAAAGCCTGCAATCACACGCTACAATCAGCAAATGATCATTATTGTCATGGGCGTATCCGGCTCAGGTAAATCGACAGTGGGGCGCAAGCTGGCCGAATTACTCAATTTTAAATTTGCCGACGCCGACGATTATCACAGCAGCGCCAGCCGAAACAAAATGGCAGGCGGAGAGGCTCTTACCGACTTAGATCGAGAGCCCTGGCTGGCCGCCCTGGCGACAGATATAGCTAAGTGGAATAATGAAAAAAGCAGTTATGTACTGGCCTGTTCAGCTTTGAAAAAAGCCTATCGCAATCGCTTTTACCAGGCAGACGAAAAGTTGGTGCTGATCTATCTCAAAAGCCACTTTGAAAACATTGCCGCGCGATTAGACGCCAGACAAAATCATTTTATGAAAGCCGCACTGTTGGAGAGCCAATTCGCCACACTGGAAGAACCAGATGCGCATGAGAGCAAAGACATTACGCTAATTGAAATTGACGCCGAGTTGCCTTTAGAAACAATCGAGGCGGAAATTCTCAAATCTCCGGTTTTTTCGCAGTCACCGCCAGCAGTGCAGTAGCTATAGCGGTGCCGGCCAGAAGCAGCAGGGACGAACCAAATTCTCCATAACCAAAAGAGCTGGTCAGGTGTTTCACTTCACCGATCAACATTGGCCCGACAAAGCCACCAAGGTTACCCACCGAATTGATGAAGGCTATTCCAGTAGGTTGTGCCTCGCTTTTTAACGAGCTGCGTGTCAGTGCCCAGAACGGGCCCACTGTGCCCCAGATACCGAATGCCGCCAGGCTTAAACCGGCCAGTTTGAACCAGCCCGGTAAGAAGGCGGCAGCGAGACAACCGGCGCATGTAATTGCCGACGATACAGCCACATGATAACGGCGCTCACTCGTGCGGTCAGAACTGGCCGCAATCATAAGCATACCTAGAGCTTGCATAACAGCTGGTATGGCCGAAAGCAGAGCCACGAAAGAGTTATCGGTGAAACCGCATGATTTGACAATCTGCGGCAACCATAGCTGAAAACCATACATACAAACAGTGGTAGAAAAATAGAGAAGAGCAAAGCGCCAGACCTGTAAATTTTTCAAGGTGGTTAGCACACTTGTTTGGCCATCGCTACTAGTGTTCGTGCGACTGAGAAGACTTTCAAGCATCTCTTTTTGCGGCTGGCTCAGCCACCGGGCCTGGTGCGGTCGGTCCGGCAAGAGAAACAATACTGATACACCAAGGGCGATGGCAGGAAAACCAGTGACGAGAAAGAGCCATTGCCAACCCTGCAAACCGAGAGCACCGCTCATCTCAAAAGCCTTTGCCGCCAACAGACTGCCTAGCAAACCAGCCAGCGGAATGGCCGACATAAAGCGAGCAACGGCGCTACCATATTGTTTAGGCGGAAACCAAAACGTCAAATACAGCAACATACCAGGAAAGAATCCAGCTTCGGCCGCTCCGAGAGCCAAACGCAAAAAATAAAAACTATTAGCATCGCGCACCAGGCACATGGCCACAGTGACAATACCCCAAGCAATCATAATGCTGCTTATCCAGCGGCGCGGTCCAAGGCGCTTAATTACCACATTACTGGGAATGCCAAAAGCGCAATAACCAAGAAAAAATATGCCGGCTCCGAAACTGAAGGCCTGATCGCTAAACTTGAGCTGTTCATTCATCTGCAAAGCCGCAAACGAAAGATTGATGCGATCTAAATAAGAGACAATATAAAGCACTAGAAGAAATGGAATCAGGCGCCAGGACACATGTGCAAGCAACTTGTCTTCTGCTGCCGAATTTTTTTCAATGGTTTGCATCAAGTAAGGCTACTAAGAAGCGACCGGCTTGTAAACATGATTAATGGCAAGTGCTAAAATTAAGGGCATAGCAAGACAAGGCCCTTATGAAATTCAACGCTTTTCTTTATCTGGCATTATGTGTGGGTTTAAGTGCCACGCCCCTGGCATCCGCACACGTTGATCTGGGCGACACCATGCACCATGCCGAACAGGTGGTTGATTTTCGTTTTCATCACCTGGCCATGCCCAAACAGTCTTCACTGAGCGCCCTCATTTCTTTCCACTTAAATTGGGACGGCACCTATAGCGAGTGGGTGGTGAGGCGCACATCTGGAGATCCATCATTCGATGCCGCCTGTCGCACGGCGGTGGACAGCGCCGGCTTCGCTCGTTTTGAGGGCAAAGAATATCTAACGATTAATGCCACTTTTCGTGGCGATGAAAAAGGTGGATCAGTATCATTCTCGTCTCCCGACGTGAGAGGCGGCTCGTCGAAAGTTGATCGCGTCATTGCCCAGACAAAAGCCATTCATATCAATAGCATTGCCATCGTCAAAGACCGTATTGCTAAAGCCGAAAAAGTAGTGGGTCCAAATGACGGCAGGCTCTCAGAAAACATCAATTTTCTTGCCAATGAATACAAAGAAATCGGTGATTTCAAAAACTCTGAAGCCGCCTTTAAAAGAGCGCTGGCCATTCGCGAAAAAGCAAACGGTGCGCACTCACCGGCAGTAGCTCAATCACTGACAATGCTTGGTGAAATGTATCTGGCCAAAGGTGACAAAACTGAGGCGGAAAACTCATTTAAAAGTGTTCTTGATATGAGCGATTTAAAACCACAGGCAAAAATCAAAACCTTGCAAGCTTACGCCAAGATGCAAATGAAAGAAGGCAAACAAGCTGAGGCCGACGCTATGTTTAAGCAAATTAGCGACATCATGCAAAACAAACCAACAGGAGTCGAAGGTGGCCAAAAGTAGTGATGAACCACATCCACAATATTGGTTACTCAAATCTGAGGCCAGCTGCTTTTCGATTGACGATCTGGCCAGGGCACCAAAACAGACCACCTGCTGGGATGGAGTGCGCAATTATCAAGCTCGCAATTACATGCGCGATTCAATGAAGCTTGGTGATCTGGTTTTTTTTTACCACAGCAATTCTGAACCGTCAGCCATTGCCGGTATCGCCAAGATAGTCAAAGAAAGCTATCCCGACCACACTGCTTTCGACCCTCAAGACATGCACTACGACGCTAAAAGCGACGCAAAAAAACCAACCTGGATGATGGTCGACATTGAACACGTGGAGACTTTCAAAAAGCCATTGCCGCTTGAGCTTTTACGCAAAATTCCAGGCCTGGCCGACATGGTGCTGCTACAAAAGGGCAGCCGGCTGTCTGTGCAGCCGGTTGCCGCTAAAGAATGGAATTTGATTGTAAAAATGGCGGCTAAATAGGCGCCTTAAGGAAGCATCAAATATTCTTCTGTCGGTATGGTCGGAGCACTACCTTCATATAGATCTGGCTTCTTGAGAAAATCGAGATACCAGTTTGGAATATGTAATCTGTTGCTTGATAGCGAAACAAAAAGTGGTGCAATTTCTACATTTTTGAAAAGACGCTTCAAGCGATAAAATTCACGCTTGAGAGAATCTACCTCATCTTCAATGTGATAACGACCAGCATGCATCGAGACAAATTCTTCAGCGCGCTCGGCGTCCCAACCTTGATCAACCAAAGCGGCAATCATTGCTGGCTTGTGGAGCGAAACTTGAGTCATGCCGCAGTCGTTGTGAGCGATTAAAACTACGTGTTTGACGCCGCGAGAGAGAGCGTATACCAGTGAAAATTCTGAACCGATCAAACGGCCGCTGGCCCTGCGAATAACGTAGGCATACTGGCTGGGCACAGCCGGGCGATAACGAAATTCGATGCAAGTGGAAATGAGCATGCGTGGCTCACCGGTAACTTTGATTTCGGTGCCGAAATTGTGCGAGCCGATTAAGTCTGCAATTGGGGTGCCGATCCAGTTGGTGGGAATATCTTCAGGAGTATCTATGCTTGTTAATCTGGTATTGAACTTAACGCTATGAGTCACGCCCAGTGGATCATCCTTTCTCGCCATGATATTCGGGCCCTTTCTTTATTTGTATTATTGAAACCAAAACTTAACGCACCAGCTGGCGCTCTTTAACAACTTTTTCGCTATTGTGAAATTCATTTTCCAGCGTTACTGCCGCTACTGCCACAACCGCGTCACGCTCTTCTTTGCTCTCAGCGAATAACCAGCCAAATACTCCGGCTGCAGCGAAGCCGCCTAAAACCTGGGCGGCGATGAAAGCCGGCACATGAGCAGGCATTATGCCTGTCAAAGTATTTGTGAAGATGCGGGCAATCGTGACAGCGGGGTTAGCAAAGCAAGTTGAAGAAGTGAAATAAATAGCGCCGGCCACATAAGCCGCCACCGCATATGGTATCGCTCGCCCATTACCCCGCGAGCAACCGATGATTATGCCAATCAGTCCGAAGGTTGCCACTGCTTCACCCAACCATTGACCAGCCCCAGCGCGGGTTGTAGTGGAAATTGTGCAAGCGGGTAGGTCGAACATCAAATTGGCCACGATTACTCCCAGAATGGCGCCGCATATCTGAGCGGCGATATATGGAAGCACGTAGCGCCAGGAAAACTCACGGCGAGTAGCCAGAACTAAAGTGACCATCGGATTGAAATGGGCAGAGACGGAAGCGAAAGCTGAAATTAAGGCAGCCAACACCCCGCCTGTGGCAAAGGCGATGCAGAGCACTGACAGGCCGACATTGCCAAGGTCTAAGCGGTGTGCCAATATACCTGACCCTACCACAGTTGCCAGGAGGAAGGCGGTGCCTAAAATTTCGGCCACTAGGGCTCTTGCTAATTTCATATAGACCTCAAAACAACTTATAGAGTTTAACCTATAGCTAGAATGAAGACATTAACCAGCCAAGGCAAATAGTAAGATGAACCCTAAATCAGGCCCCGGCCAGAACCTGCCCCGCTACGACATCGTCGCCCGCGCCTTCGAAGAAATGGTGGAAGCCGGATTCACCCCCACTTTTGAACAAGCAGTGCAGGAGCAAATCGCTCAGCTTGACCAGGTAAAAGTCTCGTCGCCAAAAGATTTGCGAAATTACCTCTGGTCATCAATCGACAACAAAGAATCGCGCGACTTAGACCAGATCGAATACGCTGAACAACTGCCAGACGGCACAATTCGCTTAACTATCGGCATCGCCGACGTTGCTACTTTTGTTCCGAAGGCTTCAGCCATTGATGTGCACGCCGGTAACAATTCCACATCGGTTTATACCGGCGTAGCTACGTTTCCGATGCTGCCCGAAGCACTCTCTTATCACCTCACATCGCTTTTGCCCGGTCAAGACAGGCTGGCCATGTGCATTGAGCTCACCGTCGACAACGAAGGCCAGGTGATTGGCAGCAAGGCCTATCAGGCGCTGGTGCGCAACCACGCCAAGCTTGATTACCGCTCAGTGGGAAAATGGCTCGACGCCGGCGTCGAGCCGCCAGAAAAAATCGCAGCGGTGAAAGACTTGACGGCCCAAATCTTATTGCAAGATCAAGCGCGTCAGAGAATACAGGCCTTGCGCGAAAAAATGGGATCTCTTTCCCTCCATACTCAAGAAGCCACCACTGTAGCCAAAAACGGTGAGGTGCTTGATTTAGAGTTGGTAGAAACAAATCCGGCTCGCGATTTAATTGAAAACTGCATGATTGCAGCCAATATCGCCACCTCTAAATTTCTTCAGTCGAAGGGCGTGCCATCGTTAAGGCGCATGGTTAAAACTCCAGAGCGCTGGTCTAAAATCGTTGACGTGGCTGCCACTTACGGCTACTCGCTGCCGGTTGAGCCCGACGCTCCCGCTCTGTCAAAATTTCTCATCCAACAAAGAGCAAGTGATGCCACCAATTTTGCCGAACTGTCGTTGACTGTAGTCAAACTGCTAGGGCGCGGCCAATACGCCGTAAAAATTCCCGGAGTGGTGGAAAGCGGTCATTTTGCTCTCGCCATCAATGATTACACTCACTCTACGGCACCAAACAGGCGCTATCCAGACCTTGTCACGCAACGCCTGCTGCAAGCTGTTCTAAATGGTGCTCCGGCACCATATACGGTGGAGGAGTTGAACGCTATTGCCGAAAAATGCAATCGCATCGAGAGTCAGGCAAAAAAGGTCGAGCGCAAAATGCGCAAAATTGCCGCGGCTGTGCTCATGGCTAATCGCCTGGGCGATATTTTTAACGGTATCGTCACTGGTGTCAAAGCGGGCTCTGTTTATGTGCGCACATTCAGACCGCCTGTAGAAGGAAGAGTGGTAGCCGGCCATAATTTAAAAGATCTGGACGTCGGCGACAAAATCAAAGTGCGGCTCCAGTCAACAGATCCGGAAAGCGCCCATATCGATTTTATTCTGGCAAACTAGCTTTTAATCACTGCTAGCTAGTAGCCGCAATTTTCAGCGGCGTCCATTCGACCAGTTCTCACTGCATCTGAAAAGACTTCATAGTCTTGCTCAGCCTGGTCGGCATAAAGCACAGAAAAGCGGCCGATTGCTTCATCAAAAGTAGTTTCTTCGCCCATATAACCACTGAGCACGGCAGCGTCACCAGAGCGGGCATGGGCCCGGGCAAGTACTGCTCCCATCACTTCTGCACTTTCAACCAACCTGGGGCCGTCCCAGAGATCCGGCTCTAGTTTTACTTTGGTGTCACGCAGCTGCCTTATGTAGTAATGCTTGCCGTCGTCAAATTTGGTCCAGCCAAGAAAAATATCGCTGGCCGATTGAATGATGCGTTGACCAGCTACCACACGCTGTCCGTGATTTTGAAATTCACTGTGACCGGCATATGCTTCTAAAACAGAGTGTCTTGCTTCTTTCAACTGCAACATCAGTGGCTCTGCATCTGGTGCCAGCATGAGAGCAACAGCACAAGTGGTGCCGACACTACCGATGCCTACAACTTTGATAGCAACGTCGGCCATTTTATAGCGGTCGAATAATCTCTGGCGATCATCTTGAAGTGACTGTTTATAAAGCTCAAAAGCTTTAAGAGTCTGTTCGCGGAAATTATCGGCCTCCGCCCCTTTTAGGTGATAAACAGCCGGGGGACTATCTTTAATGTGATAGCCACCATCGCGCTCTTCCACCATTTTGGGAAAATAATAAGACTGAATGGTGCGCTTAATCGCTTTGTCAGTTTTGTCCCTGATGCGCTTCTGCAGATGAGGATCTGAAGTGTTCTGCGTCACGGCGCTCCAATCGAAGCGGTCATACCAGATGTCGAGAATGCTCATCCTGGAATACTCGATCATTTTCAAGCGATAACCACGCGCCACCGCTTCGGCCGCTTGTTCGGCATGCCTTGGTTTTACACCGTTATTGCGGCCGGCCAACACAAAAGAGGCGGCTAATCTCTTCACATCCCACTCCCATGGCCCGGGGATGGTCTCGTCAAAATCATTGAGGTCAAAAACAATGTTGCGCTCGGGTGTGGCGAAAGCACCAAAGTTGAGAAGGTGGGCGTCACCACAAGTTTGCACTCTAACTTTGGTAACAAAAGATTCACCCACATCTTTAGCAAAGAGCGCGGCTGTGCCCCGGTAAAACGTAAATGGCGAGACAAGCATGCGGCCATAACGAATGGGAATCAGCTCAGTTCGCCGTCCAACGTTAGATTCTTGAATTAGAGAAATAATGTCAGGCCGATCTTTGGCCGCTTTAAATTGACCCAGCAGCTCGTGCGGCACAGCCTCATGCAAAATTTTGCCGCGATCGCGACGATCGTCACGAGGCGAAACTGTATTGTCATGTAGTCTTGCCGTATCAATCTGTTTTGATGACTTGCCGCTTTCTGGTTCCACTTCTTACCGCCGCCTTAGCTCTGATGAAATTTGATCTTAGACTCACCCACCAGATTATTCCCTCTTAACAACATTAAACTCCAGCTTAAGGTCCTGCATAAATCGGCTTTAGGGGGAGATCTAAAAGGCTATAATCGCTAGACGAGATTTTTAAATTCAGGCTCAGGTCTGAACGGTACGTCCGTATAAGGGGAACATGGCGCAGATCGAAGATACACAGAAAAAAATCTGCGTGGCTTGTGGCAAAGAATTTACTGGTCATTTGACGGCTTGCCCTGAAGACGGCACGACTTTGACTCCTCTTCGAACCACAGATTTAGTCGGCACCGTACTTGGCGACCGCTATGAAATTCAAGAGTTGATTGGCGACGGCGCCATGGGCCAGGTTTATAAGGCCAAGCACCGTTTGCTTAAACGCACGGTCGCCGTGAAAATGATGCATCCAAATCTGGTATCAGGTGCGGCCGCTTTAAAACGTTTTCAGAAAGAAGCGGAGTTAGCCAGCGCGCTCAATCATCCCAATATTCTCACAGTCTATGACTTCGGCGTCACCGACGACGGCGTGCCTTATCTTGTTATGGCCTATCTGCAAGGCACCAGTTTAGCCACTGCCATTAGCGGCGGCCAGAACCTTGAACTAAAGCGCGGTCTTCATATTTTCAAGCAAGTCAGCCTCGGCCTCGCTCATGCCCACGAACATGGAGTGGTGCACCGTGACATCAAACCAAGCAATATCATGCTGGTGCAATTAGACAACGATCCTGATTTTGTCAAAATTTTAGACTTTGGTATCGCTAAACTTTTGACACCATCAGAAGGTGAAACAAACAATCTCACTAGAACCGGAGAAGTTTTCGGCAGCCCTCCCTATATGAGCCCCGAGCAATGCCGGGCGAAAGCCGTTGATGCCAGGTCTGATGTTTATTCGCTTGGTTGCGTCATGTACCGCACGCTTTCCGGCAAACAACCAATTACTGGCCATGACTTAATTGAATACCTCTACAAACATGTAAACGAAATTCCTCCCAGCTTCGACACCGTTTGCCCTGAACACAACATTCCTCAAGAACTCGAAAGAACGATTTTCAAGGCCATGGCGAAACAACCAGATGACCGCTTCCAATCAATGATTGAGTTGCGTGCGGCACTCGACGAAATTTACCAGACCGTTCCGGGTGAATCACTAACACGCACCGACATAGCCCGCATTGAAATTGATCCCGATACCGCCGTCGGTGCCTCCACCATTTCAGAAAATCATGGCATTTCTGTTTCTGTCGGTAACGTCAATACACAACCTCCTGCTCCGGGCACTGCAGACAACGCTACCGATGAAAATAAAGTAGCAGCTAAGGCTCCTGCCAGTCTTCATGTCGGTTCTGATTCGCATAGTTCTATTACTGCCGGCAGCACCAGCTCTGGTGCCGTTAACATTTCTCTTACATCGCCTGCCGTAACGGCTGTTACCGGTGACGGCACCAGTTCACTACAGAAGAAGAACGCATCAGTTTCAGGCAAAGCATCAATTCTAAAGTCACCCGCAGCCATGGGCTTAGCGGCAATCGTCGTGCTCGGAATCCTGGCCACGGCAGCTGGTCTCAGTGGCATGTTCGGCGTCAGTGAGGCTGAAAATAAAGTCGAAGAAGCCTTAAAAAGTGCCCGCAGCGATTACAACAAAGGTCTTTATCCTCAGGCGAAACAAAAACTTAGAGCCGCCATCAAACTGGCCGGCCCCACTAACTCTGTCAAAAATGGTGACTGCCGCTATCTTCTGGGAGTAATTCAATATGCCCAGGGCGATTATGACGATGCCCAGAACAATTTAGAGACAGCCCGCACCATTTTTGAAAAAACCAACGATTCGAACAAAATAGCAGACTGCCAGTCATATATTGGTCGAGCTGAAACAGCCATGGGTCAATTTGCTCAGGCCGAAAAAGACTTGCAGCACTCTTTGACATTGCGCTCAAAAAATAAAGCCGGTGAGGCTGATTCGCTTACCGGCCTGGCCTACTTGCATATGAAACAGCACAAGAATGCCGCTGCTGTTCAAGAGCTTGAACAAGCTCTTGTTCTAACCGAAAAAGCACGGGGCGCCGATAGCCAGGACACAGCCAGCGCACTCAACGATCTGGGTCAGGCCTACCAGCTCATAGGCAATTTTAAAGAAGCCGAGCCCTTGTATAAAAGAGCTCTAGCTATTCGGCAAAATCAACTAGACGGCAACAGCCCCTTTATTGCCGACAGCTACAATTGCCTTGGTGCTCTTTGTGTCTCCACCGGTCGCATTGCTGAAGCAAAGCGCTACTATTCACAAGCACTGGCCATTCAACAAAAGTCTCTTTCACCATCAGATCCAAGACTGGCGCAAACCAGACAGCAATATGCAGACCTGGTCTTAAGAACAAGCCGGCATTAACTCAGTTCGCTGTGATTAAATGGGATTGGCTTTGGTTTCTTTGAGCGGATCGATGCGCGGCTTGCGGAAAGATGTGGTAAATTTCTGCGATTTATTCAACTGCAAAATATCATTGACGGTAGTTTCGATAGTACCGCAAATGGTATCAAGGGGCAGATCGTCGCCGTCTTTACCAAATGGCTCTTCAATGTCTTCGGCAATTAATTCCAGACCAATTAAAAAATAAGAGCCAATTAAAATCAATGGCAGACTCATCCAGTAATTGAATTCCGATTCAATATACCAGGGCAAAGCCAGCAAATTAAGGGCAATACCCTGGCGCATGAATGCCCGGTACGAAAGAGCCAAAGGGCTGTTTTTAATTCTTTCGCAAGCACCGCAAATATCCATGAATGAGCGCAGATGCGGGTCTAATTGAATCATGATAAAGCCGTCGAAAAGATCATCATTCTTCCAATCCAGAACTTTTTCATATATTTTGCCGGCGATATAAACCGGCGCGTTGATTTTGACCCCTTCAGGAACGTCGCCCATACCAGGAAGGCTGCGGCTTGCTTGCGAATCGCGCAAGTGGTGTTTAAGGGCATAAGCAAATGACACCACCAGTTCGCCGAGTTCGGCTTTGTCACCAGGTGCGGTGGGAACATATGTGCGCACTTTCAAACAAAGGTTGCGCGAATCGTTGACCAGTTGCCCCCATAATTTTCGCCCTTCCCACCAGCGTTCGTAAGCGGTATTGGTGCGAAAAACCAAAAGTAGGCCCAAAATAACGCTTGTGTATCCGGCGGCTCCGGCCTCTTTAAACAGATGATTGGGAAAATTGCGGGTGACGACAATGTCGACCACCAAAGAGTAAAACGCCATGAATGTCAAATAAAGCCAGACACGCTTAAACACTGGAATGCGATGAAATCTAGTGAATGGATAAATCCAGAAAGCAAAGGCTTTATAAATCGGCCCTTTGCCCTCCGGCACCGGAGGCGAATTCACGTATGAATTTCTGCCGCGATGAGAGGCCGCATAATTTTGGGGCTGAGCCGGCTCGGATGGGTCTATGGGCATTGGCACGTCTTAAATTGATAACTTAGCCGACAATATTAATGCAACAGACCGCTTAAGTACAGGCCGTCTACGCTAGCATTACTGCCATATACCCACCGCTGAGAAGAATTTTGGCATGGAGAGCGCAGGTCAAAAAATAACAAACAGCAAGCTCTGTCAGGCTCTCACCGTACTCAGCGCCGTGGCTGACGGCATTCGCAATTTGTTATCGGACGACCAGAAATGGCTCGACGAACTTGGCAAAAGTTTAAGTACAAATTCTTTACCAGTGACGACAAAAAACGGCGATTTCGACCTGCTCAGCGCTAGCGACATGCAGCGCCGGCCCGATCAAAGAAACTCTTATCTGGCCAAATTGATAGCCAGTGTCAGAGCCATGGTTGCAGCAAGCGAGACACAGTACGCAGTTTTTGATCATAACGGCTTGCCCATTGCTGTGCACAATGAGGCAGTGGCAGCCTTGATGCGCCCGGATTATTGCTCTGAAAGTTTCGCCGCGCTCTTAGATTTTTGCCGATCAAAAGATGTTTTCGCCTTGAAAATAAACCAGGAAAACGGCCTGGTAAAAACTGCCGAAGTTGAAGAAAACTGGGATATGAGCGGCCGCCAGTGGGTGACCGACACAGTTAGATGCGGTGACATTGAACGGCACATCGACGAGCCGGCCTGGCGTAAAGCCATGCTGGCACTGTGTCGCTTTTATAATCAAAGTGAAGAAATTGCGGCGATGGAAAAATCTATTGCCGACCCAGAGTATTACCGCGGCGGCGGTTTGCTTGATGGAGTGGCTCACATTTTTATTCCAGAAAGCCTGAAACGTGACGGCAGCTGGTTTAACAATAAACGACTCGAATCACACGGGCTGGCTCTCCAGGCCATTTGCGATACTGTTCGGGGCGATTTTGCGTTTACGGCAAACGAAATGACAGAGAACTTGCCACTGATAGGCACCACCATAGCCAATCTGGCATCGTATCTGAAAGCTATTAATACAAATAAGTCGGGCAATTTCGATTTTGGCGCGCCCTCTGCCGGGCCATGGGAAGAAATTCCTTTCCCTGAAGGGCTCACCTGGGACACTGAAGCCATTCGCAGCGCCTTCGCCAGCGTGCTGGCATTAGTGCAAGACCAGCGCCACAGCCTCCTCACTGAGTTCATGATCTCAGCCGAAAATGGCCGCTGGCAGTGGATAGGCGATCAAAAAATACTGTCAGATTTAATCGCGGCAGCACAAGCCAAAATTGTTGAAAGGCTCTTCTCAGGCCCACAGCCCGTGGAAAATCCGCAGCGTCCACTTGATTGTTCGCTCGCTTTTATTTCTACATCGAGCATAAAATTTGAGGAAGACCCGCTCAGCAACTGCCGTTTGCATTTTCGCTTGCTGGCAGCAGTAGAAGAAAATTTGGTGCGCGATCACGGTATCATTCGCTACGCTCCGTTTGATTTGGCCATGCCCGACGGCCGCCGCGAACAAGTATTCGATAGTTATCTCGCCGACAGCTACTGGTTATTGCCTGAAATAAGGGCACGTTTTTCGGCTGGAGCACACGGCTCGGAGCCGGTCTTCAAAGACTATGGCTCGAGCGATTGCAGCACCGCCGAAGAATATTTAGCAAGAGTCAGGCAGGCCAGACCAGACCTTGAGGCTGAATGGTGTTTCGTCTCGGTAATTGCTGACGGCTATGGTCGCCAGGTCGCTGACTTGCTCAAACTAAAGGAACAAGGAGCGGAATTGGCCCGAGCGGCAGAACTCAACGAGCTCATTGACCACGGCATGAAAAAGGCCACACTCTTTATCAACCGCTCTTTTGCCCGCATCACAGGAAACGGGCAGGTCAAAGCCAATGGTATGCCATGCCCGGCCTTTGCCATACCCGAAGCCTATGAAATGGTGCAATCGGGTCAGGGTCAAACCGGCGCACTGGCAGGAGTGAACACACCCCTTGCCTGGGGTCAGGCTTCATTAGCCAGCGCATGTCGGTTTTTGGAGTCAAATCTCAAAGCGGCGGGCTATTAGCCTTTGGTCATGGTACTCCGGACTCGGCACCTAGAGAATTTTACAACTTATGAGTTGTATGATTTTACAACCTACAGGTTGTAAAATTCCTTAGGCTTTCGCAACAGACATCCCCGAACCGACCCCAAAGTACCGAGGCCATAGTATTACTACC
>JADYXQ010000258.1 GCA_021772135.1 Candidatus Obscuribacter sp. | reverse complement strand
TTTCCGTAATTTTCTCGAACCACGCAATTTAGCAGTGGCAGCCACCAAAGGAACGCTGAAAAAGCGTGAGGAAGATCTGGCTGGTGTGAAAAAGAAAGCCCAACAAATGCATGCTGCTGCTGTTGAGAAATCTGAAAAAATTACTGCTCTGGTTGCCATTCACCACGTTGCTAAAGTTGGCGAAAGCGGCAAGCTCTTCGGCAAAATCACAAATAAAGAAATCGCCGATTTGATTGAAAAACAAGTTGGTTTTGCTATCGACAAACGTTTGGTCAAAACTGAAAATGAAATTCACGCTCTGGGCGTTTACAAAGTCACCGTCAAACTGGCCAATGAAGTTTCTTCCGAACTGCAATTAGAAGTGCTTCGCGAAGGTGCGACACCAACCACTGGTAAAGACGCAGCTCCTGCCAAAGCTCAAGCACCTGTTTCTGAATCTGAAGCAGACGCCGAAACTGAAGCCGAAGAAGCAGCGGTTTAGATCTAAAACTGCCAGTCGAGCAAGTACAAATTCGAAATGCCATTTCACTCAGGTGGAATGGCATTTCAGTTTTTAGTTTTCAGCCCACTTGGTGGCAGCCATTTCGATTGGCCTGTGGGCGGCTAATTTGGTGCGAATGCCCGGGAGCGTTGCTTTGTATTCGTTTGACTGCCTCAGTCATGCGTTCAAATTGTTCGCCCGTCATCTTTGACGAAAGAGGTAGAGTGACTGAACCTGCTGAAAGTTTTTCAGTGACGGCCAAACCAGATGGCCCGATTTTTGCTTTGTCTAACCAGTATGTCTGAAGGTGGCAAGGTGGATCGTAATAGTTTCTAGTGACAATGCCTTCGGCGTCGAGCGCCTCCACCAGTTGATCGCGACTCAAGCCAAATTCACTTTCACGCACTGACTCAGATTGTAGAGCTGTGCAACAAAGCCATTGTTATTCACGAGGGGGGTACCGGGCCTGACAGTGTATTTATCAATGGTTAAAAGTGATGTGCGAGCGATAGACTTCCACGCGACTGCCATCCAGACCGGTCAGGGTTTTTGCCAGCAAATAATGCTTTTTTACATAGTCGAGCAGCTGATTGTGAGCTATCTGATCTGCTTTGTCTGCGAATCTAAAACCCTGGTCGCCGTCTTTAATTACGTACCAACGATAATACTGGGCCTTTGATTGAGAAAATTCCTCTTTGTCACCTAATGCTGTCCACAAGCGGCTGGTTGAAGGCCTGATGCCAATTCCCTTTAACTGTGCTAGTAGCTCCATTTCGTGTACATCCAGGCCGCCTGCGAAGGCCGTAATGTTCATGTAGGAGCACAGCTTTCCATCAGTTTCTTCAACGCAATCTAAAATCTGGTCGGCAATGCTTCCACCGCTGGCAACAGGCGGCGAGTGCTGATTGTAGACAACGCTATTTGCGTCAAAGAATGGCGAGATATGTTCTCTCGAAGTGCAGCCTAAAAGACTGGTAAGGCCTGTCAATGACGGTTGGTCTATTGGGTATGGGCAAAAATTGTAAGACAAGTATTGCAGCGCAATTAAGGGCAGACCGACTAGAGCGATTATGGCGAAAGCAATTTTGTGTTTCCAGCGCAGTGAGGCCAGACTGCATCCACCGAAAACTGCTACTAGTATCACCAGCGGTGCCACATAACGGTCGCGGGCTGGTTGACATGAAATCATGGTAAGCGCGCAGGCGGCAGGTAAAATTGCCAGCCAGAGCGAGGCAAATTTTTTATGTTGTGCTTTAGTCAGGCCGCCGATTCCACAAAGTGAAACTATAAGAATAAGTGGGCTGGCGCTGTATATCCAGCTGCCCAGGTAATATTTAAAATTGTAGAGTATGCGGCTGGCGGCAGTACCTCGAGTAGCGAGATCTGTGGCTATTTCGCCATTGAGTTTTTGTACTGACCCAAAATTTAAAATGGTCCATGGTAAGCAAATGATCAGAATCGGTACCAGTACAAGAGCCAGGCTGAGAGCGCCTTTCTTGTTCCGATTTGCCTTTAGCGTCCTCACGGTGTCAAGCAAAACGGGAAAGCCAAGAAAGGCGATCGCGACTTGTTTCGTCATGATTGCCAGACCAATTATTATTCCTGTTACAAGTGACCGCCACGGCAAGCTACCGCCATCTTTCCAGTAAAGAGCCGCCAGCCCGAGCGCCACCATGGCCACTAGTGGTAAGTCGAGTAAAGCACTATGACTGAGCTCGCAAGTTAGTGGGCAACAGTTGACTAGAAATATTGCCACAATGACAGCGATGGTGTTGCGCGAAATTTTGAATGTGATTAATGCGACGCTGAGGCTGAGAATGCAAAGCCATGTCAGCTTAAGCGTTACCAGCGCACTTAGATCTTTAACGCTTGAACTGGCCAGAGCCAGGCCCATTGCCAGTGTGCCTATTGGAGGATAATAAGTGTTCACTGAAAAAAAACTATGCCACCAACTTAAGCGCCAGGGCCGAATGTGTTCAAGCAGGTTGGCATATGTCAGGCCGTTGAGCACATGATTAGCTTCATCGCAGGCGGGAATATGCCGATCTGCCGCCAGCCAGAAAACTGTTAAAATACTGAAAATGGCGGTGGTAACGAAGGCGGCAGGAACAGCCTTTTCTCGCGTCTTTTGCCGCAATAGCTGGTCTTTTGCAATTTCTGAATCGTTCATCTGCACCGTTCCTGGTGGCAACTCTAAACGCTTGTTGGGCTTCTAGCTAACGCTGGGGCCACAATATGTTCAGGCGCTGTTTGAAAGCCGAAGAGCTGATCAACGATGTAGGTGGGGCGATGGCGCACTTCTTTCAAAACTTCTGCTAGATAAATAGCAACAAGCCCCGTACAAAATATCTGAACTCCGCTGACTGCGAAAAGAATGGCGGCTATTTCAAAAGCCAGGCGATAATAAATTTCGCCCGATGCAATTATCGCCAGAATCTGCAAAGGCAGCGCAATTAGCATAAGGGTCATTCCACAAAATGGAATGAAGTAGAGCGGCCGCATGTTAAAGGCGACTAAGCCTTCCATTGCCAACTTCATTAATTTGTAGCCGGTGTATGTGCTTGTGCCCAGATCTCTTGCGTCGCGATCAAATGGTATGACGATTTGTCTGAGACCTATCCACGGTACAGTGCCGCGGAAAAATTTGTTTTGCTCAGGCATAGCACAAATCACGTCTACTGCCCGCCGGCTTAAAAGCCGAAATTCACCGGCGTCTACTGGTATCTGCACAGTAGAAAATGCATTTAGAAGTCGATAGTAGGCAAAAGAGCAAAACTGGCGAAACGGAGATTCTTTTCTCGAGGCTTGCGAAGTTAGAACAACGTCGTAGCCCTGCCGCCAATATTCGAGCATTTTTGGTATCAGTGCCGGTGGATCCTGCATGTCAGAATCCATGTTAATAACGGCCTGGCCAGTGGCGTGGTCTAGTCCGGCAGATATGGCGGCCTGCTCACCATAATTGCGAGAAAGAGCAACTAATTTGACGTGAGGGTGCTTTTCTACCAACGTGAGGCAGGCATTTTTTGTAGCTAATTTGCTACCATCGTCGACAAAAATTACTTCAAAGGTTGAGCTAAGAGGCGCTAAAGTTGACTCCAGTGCTTCCAACAAACGACTGAGATTTTCTGGTTCTTCGTTGTATACAGGCACAACAATGCTAAGTTCGCACGGCAAAGGCCTAGCCCTCATTGATCGAAATGTTAGTCAAACTAGAAGAATGTATCCAATCATACACAGTTTCAAACTGTGTATGATGAAAGTTTGCCGAAAGGATACTTTTTTTGTCTATTCTTCTAATGCTGTACTGGAGCGCCGGAGTTTCACTTCAGCTAATCCTGCTTGTGTGAGAGCGGCACTGCCGTCGCTTGATTTTTCAATCCAGCCATTAGTTAGAAGCAATTCTTCGGAGCTGTTCAACAATGTTCTATCTGCTGCACTCAAGCGATCTAAAATTGCCGGATGCACTTTTGGCAGCTGACCATTACGATCGTAGGTAGTATCCATTAAATCAAAGGCAAAGCCTTCTAATGTAACGCCTCTCATGCTCGTGTCTCCTGTTCAATTATCTGTAAGCTTTTTTCCCAAATCTGCCAGTAAGTGGCGGAAGCGGATGTTGACAAGCTTTCAAGCTAAATTTCTGCGGCAAAATGGATATTTTTTCGGTCCAATGCTGAGCGCATTTCGTGCAGGCCCTGAAAGCGTGTTATATTTTTGTATAACTGAGGTTTTTATCATGCATACGACTAATCTTCGCAAAGTAGGCGGTTCAGTTATGCTGACCGTGCCGTCGGCGCTACTCGAAATCCTGCATCTGCAAGCTGGCTCCAAGGTGGGTATTAGCATCGAGGGCGAACGTCTTGTTGTTGAGCCGCATATGCGAAAACGCTACACTCTCGCTGAGCTGCTTGCCGCTTCAGATTATTCACAAGCGCCATCTGCCGAGGAAAGGGAGTGGCTCGATGCCGCGGCGGTGGGTCGGGAAATTATATGAATCGCGGCGATATCTACCTGGTAAATCTAGATCGAACTCAAGGAAGCGAACAGCGCGGACATCGCCCTGTACTTGTAGTTTCCCCTGGTGAATTCAATAATGCCACCAAACTGCCGGTTATTTTACCAATCACCAACGGCGGCGATTTTGCTCAAAAGATTGGGTTTGCTGTTCCCATTTCAGGAATCAAAACAACCGGCGTCGTGCGCTGTGATCAGCCTCGGGTACTCGATCTTAAAGCGCGAAGCGGGCGTAAAATTGATACGTTACCCAGAGAAATACTTGATGAAGTAATGGCGAAAGTAATTACGATTTTCGAATAAACGACTAAGGCAATTGAATGTGCCGGGCACTGAAGGTCAATCTTCTAAATCTATCCGCTCACCTTGAAACGGCTCGGTAGTCAGTGTTCCGTCGGCTTGCTTTTTCAGAATTTCAATTTTTGCTTCTGCGCCTTTGATGAACTGTTCGCATTCAACCGAAAGTTTGATGCCTTGTTCAAAAAGCTGTAACGCTTTTTCTAGTTTCACTTCGCCGTCAAGTTCACGCACGACATTTTCAAGTTCGGCCAGAGATGCTTCAAAGTCGATTTTCAGTTCAGGCTCGGTGATGTTCATGATTTTCGTTCTCCTGGGATCGATTTCGATTTCAATTTCAGCTTCGGGCACCTTAGAATCTGTGGCATTGGCTAAAGCAATGACGGCGGTAATTTCTTCTTTGATAACCACAACGGTTTTTTCTGCTTTGCTTTTGCTCTTCGATTTTCTACTTGTTTCTGCCGTTTCGGGCAAGTCAACGAGCTTGCCCTGGAAAAATGAAAGCTGCTCAATCTGGCTCATTTCGTCATCTTCGCCGCTCATTTTTCAATCGACTCCACTGTCAGTGTAATTTTGCCCGAACGTAAAAGTGCTTCTACTTTGTCGCCCACTTTAAGGTTTTCTGCCTGTGTGATTATTTTTCCGTCCAGGGTTCGCAATACTGAAAACCCTCTGGACATCACATTGTCTGGCCCCAGTGCATAAAGCTTTTCACGCAATTGTTTGACTTTGTGATTGTTCGAGGCCAGCAATTTTTCTATGCAATTGGTGATGTGTTGCCTTCGCCTCGAAACATTTACAGATGCCAGCTCGAGCCGATCCTGGTAGCGGTTTAAAGCATTGACAGGCGAGTAGCGCACCAGATCTCGGCGAGCGTGATGCATGCGTTCTTCAACCGTTTGAATCAAACGTCGATTAAGGAAGGCGAATTTTTCAAGAAGTTCGGCACTGCCTCTGGCAACTAGTTCAGCAGCGGCTGTGGGAGTGGGGGCGCGCAGGTCGGCCACAAGATCGCAGATGGTGGTGTCGGTTTCGTGGCCCACACCTGAGATAATAGGAATGGTGCACTCTGCCACTGCTCTTGCCACCACCTCGGTATTGAACGACCAGAGGTCTTCTATAGAGCCGCCGCCCCGGGCGACAATAATGACTTCGATGTCTTTTATCGTTTGCAAATGCCTGATAGCCTGAGCTACTTCTTCGGCAGAACCCTCGCCCTGCACTTTAGCCGGAGCAATAACCACAGAGACGTTGCGGTTGCGGCGTGAGAGGGCGCTGAGAATGTCTCTCAGTGCGGCTCCAGCAGAACTAGTGACCACACCTACACGTCTGGGCACCATAGGTATGACTTTCTTGCGAGCCGGGTCAAGTAAGCCTTCCGCTTCCAATTTTGCCTTGAGCTGATCGAAAGCCAGTTGCCACTCGCCGACGCCCACCGGCTCAATAGTATTGACGATCATTTGATAAGCGCCACGCGGCGGATAGACGCTCAATTTGCCGCGCGCCACCACTTGCAATCCATCTTCGATTTTAAAGCGCAGATTGGCGTTTGAAGTTTTAAAGCAAACGCATGGCAATGTCGCTTCTTGATCTTTAAGAGAAAAATACCAGTGACCTGAAGGATATATTTTGGCATTGGAGACTTCGCCCACTACCGCAACCGAGTCGAACTGCCCCTCTAAGGTGTCGCGGATGCGGTTGGTCAGTTGCGATACGGTCAGTACCGGGTTCAGTGGGTGTGTTTCTTTCAGGCTATACATATGAATGATTGCTTCGCTTCTTTCGTAACGGGTCAATTAGTACAACGGAATTTTGCCTCTCTAAGTTCAAATTTTTGAAGAAATTTTTGTCAATTTCTCAAAATTTTATGCAGTTCCATACAATTTGCCGGTAAGGCTTGTGGCGCGTTTTTGCATCTATTGTATGGCTTTTCTATACGTGTCTCTCTGTCTCAATTTACCCTGGCGCATATTTGATCGCAATAGCTGTGGACGCCCCGAAAGGCTGATGTCAAGCCAGTTTTGGCCTCCGCAGGTAGGGAACTATATAAGTACGGAGCTGTCTTAACAAGAAGTAGCTTTTTAGAAGTCAAAACAAATTAGTTAGATCAGGCCTCGAATTTCATTTGACGGCCCTGGTTGTCATACGATACACTGGTATGACATACAAAAATATGGTACTGCCAAGAGGGGTGAGTTATGGATCGCACACTTTTCACACCAGCGATGTTAGAAACATTTCGCGCTTGCAAGCGCGCATATCAACTAGCTTTCCAAAACGAAACCGGAAATGGTAGCGGGCGTGTCAGCCCCATTGCCACCTGTAAGCGTTTTGTATTACGCGGCCTGGCCGATGTTAATCGCGGTCGCCTGACCACTCCCAGCCAGGTGCAGAAGTTTATGGGCCAGCACTGGCCCCTCGAGCAACTTCACGATCAGCCTGGCGGCAAAGATTCGGCTACCAGAGCATTCCTTTATGCTTACAAAACTCTGCTGCGTTATGTTGGCACTCCATATAAACCTGCCGGCGCAGATGTGGTGGCGGTGGCTACCAAAGTGCGAGCGCGCGTGCCTGGTCAACGGCTTTATTTAGAAGATGTCTTCGACTTGATTCTCTGGTATCCCGAAGAGAAACACTTAGAGCTTGTTATTTTCCACCTCAAACCATTGCGGAAAAACGACCCTTCATGGCCCGCTCCCGCTACTCTCGTACGGCAACATCTGGCCGAGCGGCTGAAGGTGCGCTGGCCCTATGAGAAATTGACTTTGACAATGGTTAAGGTCGGCCCGACGGAGTCGAAAGAGCTATCGATTGAACTTGAAGAAAGCCTTTACCGAATTCACTGGCCCGAAATTGTCAAAAATTTGGAAGAGATGAAGGACCTCGCCCATATTGAAGGCCACGGCGATCAGTCTTGCATTTACTGCAAAGCGATTGAAAGCAGGATGGTGATTGACCGCAATCAAGACACAGATCCGGTTACGCTCACTGCTTGAAAACCGTTTTTAGTTATAATCATCAGTCGTAAGACGCTCGTAATGAGCGCCTGATTGCTATGGAGAATATAACCGCAATGGATAAGACGAAAGTATTGGAAGCTCTAAACCTGGATCTGGAGCATGAGATGTCGGCGATGATTCGCTATCTTCATCACTCCTTCATCGTCACAGGGCCATTGCGTGGATCGCTTGCTACTCTGTTTCGCACTCAAGCCACAGATTCCATGCAACACGCTATCAAGCTGGGTGAAAAGATTGTTGCTCTGGGCGGTCACCCTTCAGTGAAAATTCAAGAAATCCATGAGCCAGGCGAGCAGACTATTGAAGAAATGCTGCAAGAAAACGTCAACGCCGAGAAGTTTCACCTGGAGCTCTATGAGTCGCAGTTGAACGACCTTCTGCAAGACAATACGCCTTTGCGTTTGATGTTCGAGCAAATGATTGTGGACGAAGCCCAGCATTTGGAAGAACTGGAAATGTATCTGCGTCACAACGTGCCGGCTAAATCCAAAGCTAAAGTATAAGCTCGCGGTGAAAGCCGATCTAATCATCAAATCAATAGGTGAGCTTGCTACCGCTGCTTCCCATGGCGGCATGGCTTATGGCAAAGCCATGCAAGATGTGGTGCGCATTAAAGATGCTTGCATCGTCATTGGCGGTGAGAATATCCTGGCGGTGGGAAGCGAAGCCGAACTGCTGCCGCAGTATGGCGCAGGTGATTGCGACGTCATTGATGCCGGTGGCAAGCTTGTTACCGCAGGTCTTGTAGACCCGCACACTCACCTGGTTTTTGATGGTAATCGCGCCAATGAATTTCTCATGCGCTGCCAGGGCAAAACCTACACTGAAATTGCTGAAGCCGGTGGTGGCATTGTGGCCAGCATGCGTGCCACTCGTGGCTCGACTAAAGAGCGTCTGGTGCAACTGGGCCAGACGCGTTTGCAACGAATGCTGGAAGCCGGTACCACCACCTGTGAGGTCAAAACCGGTTATGGTTTAGACATCGATAGCGAGCTGCGCATGTTCGAAGCGATACTGGAATTGCAAAAGCAGTCAGTTATGGATATCGTGCCGACTTTCATGCCGGCTCATGCCATTCCCCCTGGTGAAGATCGCGAGGCATATGTCAAGCACTTGATTGACGATATGTTGCCCCAGGCATCAAGGGTGGTGACCGCCAATCCTTCGAGTACCCATGCATACGTCGACGTGTTTTGTGATCGCGGCTATTTCACCCTGGCGGATACTGAGAAGATTTTTGAGGCAGCTAAAGAACATCACTTTCGCTTGAAGGTGCATGCCGACGAATTTGTCAATCTTGGTGCCAGTAAGTTGGCAACCACTGCTGGTGCCGACAGTGCTGATCATTTACTCAATATTTCTGATCACGAAATCGAGCTTATGGCAAAGTCTCAAACGGTGGCAGTCTTATTGCCCGGTACATCGTTCTATCTCAACTTGCACGAGCATGCGCGAGCTCGCACTATGATCGCTAATGGTGTTGCAGTAGCACTTGGTTCAGACTTTAACCCGGGCTCGTGCCACATATTTTCTCTACCTCTAATCTGGGGCCTTGCTTGCCTGCATCTAAAATTGACTGTGGAGGAGGCGCTCACTGCCCTTACAGTTAACGCCGCTTATGCCATTGGCATGGGTGAAAAAGTCGGACGTTTATCTCCCGGTTATCAGGCCGACATCACTATGTACGATGTTGGTACCCTGGAAGAGGTTCCTTACAATCTCGGCTGGAATCCGGTGGCGCAGGTGATCAAAAAGGGCCGTAGCGTTTTTAAGCGCTGAGCGCGGGTTAGCGCTGGTATATGTCTTTTTGAATACTAATAGATCTCGGTTCTGACGCTAATAGATCTCGGTTAATAGTGGTGCGCTGGTGGTATCAGACGGCCAGTGGTGACCATACCGGCGGTGGTATCAGATCACTTTGAGAAGGTTCACCTTGGGTGGTATCAAAAAATTGCTCATAAAATCTTACGTTTTACTATTGCCTTATTAAAGGCTTTCGTTATAATTCTAATCGGTGCCACCACTAATGGCGGCGTTCACTTTATAAACTGCGTCTCTCTCGAGAGCAATCCGCACTACTGCTGGTGCTCTGGCTTGGTGACTTCTATTGAGGAGGATTTTAACTAATGGCAGAGGCTAAGCGAGTTCCTGAGGAGCGGCCGGAATCAAATCTCGGACTCGGACTGGACGGGTTTGAGCAGTTTTTCACTGTTAATACCGACGAAACTGGTGTGAGCGGAACCCTTTCGCAAGATCCTTACATGCAAGGTCAAGTGGAGAAGTTGCTCGACCGCTTTACTGAGCTTATGTCTTTGAGCGTTGACCAGAGAGTCGAAACCAGCAAAACCGCCAGCCAGCTCATCGATAACCAGCGCCAACTGGTGGCAACCCAACAAATTTTGATCAAGCTGATGGAGCGTTCCATCGAACTGACCCGTCATATCACCAGCATTGAAGAGAAGCTTCCTGGTTTGTACGAGTTACCCCGCGTGGTGGAAAGCTTGCGTCAGCGTGTTGCTGAGCTTGAAGGCGTAGAAACCCGCTAGTCTTCTGCTTGCTTTTCCTGACCATCAGGCACTTCCATTAGTTACGAAAAATCATCACTGGGCCCCCGTAGACTAAAATTTAGTCATGCTGGGGCTTTGTGGTGTTTTCACCATTTACATTCGCCCATCACTATATACAATCAGTTTATGAGCGGAGTTTTTATGGATGGCGGCGGCGGAGGTGATGGTGGTGGTGTCGACCACGGGCACGATCACGGCCATGATCATGGTCATGATGGCGGTCACCCCAGTCAATCGCCTATGTGGTCCCAGGCCATGCAGGGGCTCAAGATCAGCGACTTCATCAATAACATCAAAATTACGCCCAATCACCTTCTACTGTTTATGTTTCTCGCCTTCACCGGCTGGCTAGGCGTCATCTACTGGATTCGCCACCATGAGCCCCTGGCCAATCACGTGCTTGGTTCGGGTTCAGCTTACACAGCCAACGCCTACGCAGATAGACTCTTAATCAATGGTGCTCGCGAAGCGATACCGGTTAAAACAACTGGAACTAGTGGGATGGTTTACACACCTGGTACAGCCAATGCTATGAGTCCGACACCGACTTATGGCGGACCGCCGGAGGCTGCTGCTCCAGATACCACCCCTGCCGGATTTAGAGTTCGTTTTTCACCCTATCGCCAGGGTCTAGCAGTTCAATCAGGCGCTACCGTGGCACCAGCTTCAGCTCTTGGAGCAGCAACCGGCCCTGCCGGAACACCGTTCGGCTCGGCCATGAGCAACAGTGTTCGCACTTTCGGTTCTCCTAATCATGCTCCGGCAGGCGCTATGCCTGTAGGCCAAGCTTCAGTGTCGGCACAAATGCCACCTGCTCCTCCAGCCGGATGGAGTCTGGCCACCGGCGGATTTGGCGCCGCTCAGTATGACGCTCAATTTGGCGCACCGGCCGGCAGCACTGAAGCTTATGCTCCGCTGCCGGCAGCGCAATTGCCTTCAGGCATGCAACATCTTGCTGCTCCAGGAAGCGGCGGAGTCTACACCATGCCTGCCACCGAACATGTCAGACGTCCTAAAGTCTATACAAACCGCTAGTCTCAGTTAGCGAAGCTCTTTTTAAAGGCACCACTTTGTGCCACTGTTCTGGCAAAGAGTGGAATAAATTTCTTGCCGCCGCTGACGCTCAAATGCGCGCCATCGTCAAAGTCTGTTTCTTCAAAGCTTACCGATAACGGACCGTGATTGAAATCGTAAACTTCCGCCCCATATCTGGTGGCAAGGCTTTGCACGGTCTTCTGAAACTCCGCTTGCTGAGCCGGTTTCACCAGGGCCAGGTTTTCTCTCGGTAAGGGCATTTCTACAATTAGCACTTTGGCGTCGGCAGCTTTTGCCAGCTCGAGCATCTCTTCAAAATATTTGGCCTGCAGTAAAAACCGTTTCCTGTTAGGCGGGTTGTAGCGAATGCGATAATCGGACAATACTTT
>JADYXQ010000031.1 GCA_021772135.1 Candidatus Obscuribacter sp. | reverse complement strand
CTTTTGAATTTCGATATGCTTAACATTCTCCCAAGCTTACTCAAGCTGACAGGCGCCCGTTTTCAACCCGCACAGGACTTTTAGATCAGGCTCCTAGGCTTTCGCATCATCGGCGCTGACCTCTGTGCCAAATACATCGGCATGGCGAAAGCAGAAGCCGCAGCGCAAAAGTTATGGGCAGAATTTCACGAGGCCGATGCCTTTGAATTTCTACCAGACGTGGCTTGCGACGCCGCTTTCAACTGGTATACCAGCTTCGGTTACGCCGAAGAAGACAGCCAGAATTTGAAGATGATTGCCCGCGCTTTTGAGGCCCTGAAGCCCGGCGGCAGGTTCGCTCTCGACTTTTTGAACATGCCCATGATTATGGCTTCGTTCAAGGAAGAGATGAGCACCGTGCTCAAGTCGGCTTCCGGCGACATCATTCAGACGCGCCATTGCACTCACGACCTTGTGCGCGGCACCATGGACCAGGACTGGACATGGACCACGCCGGACGGCAAGGTGCTAACGCAGAAAAGTACTTTGCGTGCCTACATGCCCGTAGATTTACTGCGGCTTTTCTCCCAGGCGGGATTTACTGAAACACAGCTATTCGGCGGTTGCGACAGCTCACCTGTCACTGCCGAAAGCGGGCGATGCATCGTCATAGGGAGGAAACCGCTATGAGAAAGAAAATCAGAACTGCAACCGAGAAAGCTGCAAGCCGAAGGAAGGCACGCAGAGGACGGGCCATCTTAGCAAGAAAAGCCCGCGCTATTGAAACCATCGCCAGTGGCTCAGCGTGCGACGCAGCTGCCAACCTTGCTCTTCGTCAGGGCATCTATGCCGGCAAGATCTATCGCATCACGTCGTCGGTTGCAGCCAAGCAACTGGTGGCGGCGGTAGTGGCACTGCTGGCAGAAGAATTTGGCCCCGCCCCCTTGGAAGCGTTTCGCCGCTTGCAGTTCACTCTGCCGGGCCAGGAGCTGTTCGAGCGCATGGGCAAAGTGCGCAAGACTTTGTTTGCCAGACCGGAGCTGCAAGCTCTGGTATTTGCCGTGCTCGCAGAGCAGGGTTTCACTGCCGAAGCCAACGCCGTTGACCCGGCGCGCATGCGAGCAGTGACTTCCGGCGGTCACTTGAACCCGCTGGCGGCGCCTGCTTACACCGCTCATCGCGACACCTGGTACAGCAATCCACAAGCGCAAATTAACTGGTGGATTCCCATGCATGACGTAGGCGTCGGGGAGACTTTCTCTTTCTTCCCGGCCCTCTTCGATGTGCGTGTGGCCAATGATTCTGCCGACTTCGATTACGATCGCTGGGCGGCTGAAGTTGGTTTCCAGAACACCAGCGGCCTCAAAGCTGTCTATCCATCGGCCAGTGGTTTTGACGAAGACAGTGCTCTGCCATTTGCTTGCCAGGCTGGCGACATCATGCTTTTTGCGGCATCACATTTGCACCAGACAGCGAAAAACGCCTCGGGCGCTACGCGCTTCAGCACCGACTTTCGCACAGTCAACCTGGACGACCACAACAAAGGTCTCGGCGCACCCAATGTAGATAATCTCTGCACGGGCTCCTGTTTGGCCGATTACCTGGGGTCATAGGCTCTTTCAAATCATTCAAAAACGACGTTGAGAATGGTCTAGTCTCGCCTTCTGGCGCGGCTAGCCGCTCTTGCGTCGTTTTTGTTTGCGTAATCTTACTATTTTACGTAATACTATACAGGTGTTTAAGCTAATATTTTTGCGAGTTGGTAACATCCATTTTTGCGAGTTGGAAACATCCGTTTTCAAAAGCCTAAGAAATTTTACAACCTTTGGGTTGTATTTTTATACAACTTATAGGTTGTACAAAAGGGTCTAGGTGACCAAATTGAACTGAACTCCCTCGGCATTGGGCCGAAATTGAACTTTTGAGCGCGAATACCCAGGCTAATTAAGGGTTCCAGTTGCTGTCGGCATTGGATCTGGCTCGGTAATAATCAGCATTGGCTGCGTTAGCATGGGCTCGGGCACTTGACGCATACTGCGAAGAATATGGATCGCTCGACGAGATTTTAGAATAGGCGCAATTGGCCTCATAACGCGCCTGTCCGGCAGCGTAGTATGCCTGGTCGGCAGCTTGTGAACGAGAATAGTGGTCGCCATAACAGGAGCGCACATAGGCATTGTGAGCCACTCCCGCCTGAGTTTGGGCGCGGTACATATTTGACTTGCCGGCCCCGTTTCCTCCAGGGCCCGAACTACTGCCGTTGCCGGCCGCCGCTCCGTCACCAAACATACTTTGAAAAAGCGATGCTTTGGAGGCTGCTTGCGTTGTCGCCGCGGCAGTATTGGCGGTATTTGCGCCGGCTCCGCCAAGAAAATTCGCCGCTCTTTTGAGTGGGCTGTTGGGCGGGCGAAAACCACTGGCGCCAGGCTGCATAAAAGGCTTGGCATTGGGAGTGTTGAATTGTTTGCTGTTACTAAATTGAGCGGAGCCTGCAAAAGATCCGCTATTGCCCTGATTGACCTGTGTCAGTGGCGCCGGAGCGACGTTATCGAGCATCTGTTCCAGCTGTTGATAGCTGTCCTGACCATAGGCAGGGCCGCACATAGAACTAGAGGCGAACATGCCGCTTAGCAATAGCGCGCAGCCAAGACTTAAATTTAAGAAGCGAAACTTACCGTTTATCAAAGTTGCTGTTCTCGAAGGGTCGAAAATTCCAATCCAAATTCTTTATGCCCAGCAAAGCTGATTTATTTTCTTATGGCCCACTCGATAGTGTCGATATTTTCCACATAGTGCAAAATCGGCTGCCCTTCGAGCTTCAGGCCCAGAGGCTCAACCATAAGATTTTCAGCCCACTGTGCCCAGGCCGGTTGAAGAGGCCAGGGTTTGTGATGAATGTCTCCGCGATAAACGTGGCCGTGAGCCAGGGTGAAGAGGCAATAACGTTCAGTGAGGAAATAGTCGAGACTGCCGGGGCGGCTGCGGTAAATATCTCCATCCGGGCCATAGGTGACGTCTAAACTGCAAATTGTTTTGCTGTTGCGGCGGCTTCGGTAATTAATTTGTTGACCGTTCGAGCCGACACTGACCTTGCATTGCATGGCGGCATTGAAGTATGGCAGGAGGTAGAAGGTGCGTGCAATCCAGACAGCAATGGGGTTGCACGCGTCCAGACTGAAAAAATACACTCCGGGTTGGCCGCTATGTGTTACGTAGGTGCGCACATTTAGTTCGGGAAAATAAGACAGCCAGGGCAGGGACGGCACATAGCGTGGGCTGACTTCGCGCATGAGAAAAGGCACCACTCCGATGTAGGCTTGCCCCTCATATAAGTCGAGTTCAAATTGCTCCGGCACGACCTGGCGCATCACCGCCACTGGTATCACCCAGTGAGCAAAGAGCAGTTTTGCCCAACTTTGATTGATAATCCAGGGATGCTTGCTGTGAGCAAAGGGCCTGTGATCGATCTCTTCTAATGTGCGGGCAAATTTGCGTCCGAAAAGAGTCATTTTATTTCCCATGGATTGATGATGGACACACCGAGAGCAATAAATGGAGCGGTGTCGTGTGTGGCAACGCTGAATGAGTGAGAGCTGGCGATCGCTCCAATTTGACCGTCAGAAACCGATATAGTGCTACCGCCAATTCTCGCCCGTGCCACCATGGCACCATAGACGAGGGCCGCTTTTTCGTCAAAAGGCAATATCCGCGAACTGAAATATTCTGTAAGCAGCTCGTTGAGAGCGGAAGCAAGAGCTTCTCTCCGTTTGCCAGCTGGTGAGATTTCTATGCCAAGGCAAAGTTCTGACAAATTGATGGCGGTGAAAAAGAGAGTTTCGATTGCTTGAGCATCTAGCCAGCTCACTACTCTGGAATTGCGGCCCGGCTTTATTGCTTCTGAAATTACATTGGTGTCAATGATAATCATTCAAAAATTACTATTTCAGCGGGCTTCTGGACTCTTGCTATTTCCAGATCTGCGGCATATTTATCACCCAATGCAGCCAGTGCAGACCCTAACTTAGAACGCTTGGCTGGCCTGACTGCCATTTCTAGAATCTCGCGAATTTCGGCTTCCGTGCTGCGACCGTTTTTAGCAGCACGTACGCGCAGCGCTCGATGTGTTTCGTCGGGCAGATTGCGTATCGTTACTGAAGCCATGATTGCACCATAGGATGATGCAATCAATGATAGCATTTTTATGCATTGATAGCATTAGTGTTGTGCTGCTGGCGCTAACTCGCACAACGGTTAGCTGAGCCTTTTGGCGGATTACCCCACTACAAGTGATTCGAACGCGGGTGGCAATTGTTCATGGCCCGTGGGCATCAAAGCTCACTCCTGTGGCTTTTGACCTCGAATGCGTCGAATTGTAAAGCGGCCTCTTTTACATTTGTTATCTCAGCTCTTGCTTGAGTTGAGCATAGAACTAAGTATCTCTTCTCTTTTTTAAATTTCTGGTGTTCTAAGGCTTCAACTTACTGTTTGCACCACTATCCGCGCGCCTCTCTTCGCCAGGTTTACCTGTGTGGATGAAGCCGCTTGTGCAGCCGTTTGTCTGAGGTTTCGGAAAGCCTGTGATGAGAAAGAAGTTGAGAGCAAAAGCGAACAGGAGATATCACATGGCTAAGCAAGTCGGAATCGGCTCTGAGCTCGAAGTTGAATTCACCGCCGCCCCCCGCGGTGCGCGCGTGACCCAGCTGGTCAACGGCCGCCCTGCATATGCTACCGAGTCTGGCCCGGCGCCACTTTTCGGAGACACCTGGAAAGTGCTGATCGTGGCTATGAACCCTCGGCGCACTGTCTATTTTGTCGAACCTGTAGAACTGGTGCAAGCTGGCGACGGTCTCACTGACGTGTTGCGGCCCTACAGCCCGTTCTATCACGAATACATTCGCGAGGCTGAGGCGGTAATCGCTGATATTCTCGCGGATGTTTCTGATCACTCTGATCTTTCGTTTGAGGCTCTGTCGCAAGAGGCTGCCGCCGAAGAGGTGCGCGCCTATCTCGACGAAGCCATTCTGCTGCCGGCGGCATATCGTGAGCTCAAGCTCGCTCAGCTGCCTGCTCTTTTATCTGACCGGATCCAGTTCCAGAAAGGAAATATTTATGAGCAAGGAGAACAGCAAGGCGCTTGTGCGCACTTGTGACCTGACTCTGGGCGCGGAGATTCTGCCTGGCGGCGAGGCTGCTCTGGCTGAACTTCTCGCCCTGGCACAGAGTGAAAATCGACCGCTGCGCATCAAGCTCGGTGTCGACCCTACCTCACTCGATTTGCACCTCGGTCATGCTGTCGTCTTGCGCGCTCTAAAGCGCTTTCAAGACGCCGGCCACCAGGTCGTCCTTCTTATCGGCGGATTCACGGCCACCATCGGCGACCCCACTGGCCGCGATGTCACTCGCCCGGCGCTTACTGCCGCACAGGTGGCGGTGAACGCTGAGACCTACCTCGTACAAGCAGCCAAGATTCTCGACATGGCGCGCACCGAAGTGGTCAACAATATCGACTGGCTCGGCACCATGCCATCGGCAGAACTGATGCGCCTGATCAGCCTTGTCAGCGTCAATCAGCTTCTGGCCAAAGATAGCTTCGGCGTGCGCATCGACAGGCAACAGTCGGTGGGTGTGCACGAGCTGGTCTACCCGGCTTTGCAAGGCTTTGATTCGGTGCATTTGCGCGCCGATATTGAAGTTGGCGGCAGCGACCAGCGTTTCAACGTGCTGATGGGCAGACAGTTGCAAGGTCACTTCGGTCACAAGCCGCAGTTGGCCATGCTGCTGCCCCTGCTCGAAGGCACCGATGGCGTGCAGAAAATGTCGAAGTCGTTGGGCAATTCTATTTCACTGCAAGATGCGCCCGATGACATGTTCGCCAGATGCATGCGCATTCCGGACGACAAGATCGTGCGCTGGTTCACTCTTGCCACTACTGCCGGTGCTGGTGAAATCACTCAGGTGCAAGCGTCATTGGCCGCCGGAGTCAATCCAAAAGAGCTCAAAGAAGCTCTGGCCATGCGCGTTGTCGGCGAGTTGCACGGCAAAGACGCTGGGCACACCGCCCTGGCAAACTGGCAACGGGTGCACTGCAAGCGGGAAGCTCCGGAACAAATGGAGGAGCATAGCATTGCTTCTGCTCATGGTTCAGATTCTGGTTCAGGGCCGCTCCTGGTTGACGTGCTCGTCAGCTCAGGACTGGCTCCCAGTCGCAATCAGGCACGTAAGCTGATTGCTGGTGGTGGTGTTCGGCTTGACGGTGTTAAGGTCGAAGACTCAGCATTCGTCGTCATTCTAGTGGCCGGCGCCAGTGCTGTGCTGCAGGTCGGCAGGCGCAAATTCGTGCGTTTGTCTGTGTAATCTTTTTAGTAAAGGAGCATCAAAATGTTGTCTTCATTCACTCTTCCTGCTATCCCTGTGGACGGCCAGGTTGTTGAAAGGGCGCGGGGTCTCAATGCTAATGCCATCTTGCGGGTGGTTCTTGCAGACTCAAAGAGCGAGTTCGACGCTGTCGCCTTCTGGCAAGATACCGACGCCACTCGGATCGAACGCAACTGTGGTGATAGCGCCGAATACCTCAAAGAGGGAATTTTGCGGGTAATGGCTCTGGCTCAGAAACTGCAACGCAATCTGGCCATCTGCCGCGAAACCTGCACCGGCAAGGTCACCATGCGCGATACCATGATTTCAGTCTGCGCCACTCTCGAGTCAGTGGGTGCTTCCCAGGTCGATCTGACCGCCCTGGAAGCTGCCTTCTGTAATGAAATCGCCCTCCTGCAGCAAGCTGTGTGTGTGCACGAAATGTTGCTGGCGCAAGCTCTGACTGCTCTGGACGAAATGTCTGAACGCATGTTCGACCTCTATCCCCCGGCGTCCGGCCGGTGCATCAACAAAGCCGGTTTTACCGTTCAATAACCGCTGTTTTTTTAACAGCATCTTCGAAAGAATCTATGACTTCCATGTCTTTTCCCTCCAGCTCCGTTGTGGCGGTGCTGTTGCTAGTTGCCGTGCTCGTTCACTTTTTCGGGAGACACTTCTCCAGAAAAGCACAAGCTCGCCGGGTGACTGAACAGCGTGATCGCGAGGCTTATCAGGCCAGAGTTGACGCCGAGTTACCTGGCAAACTGCTGGCGTTTCCTGAGCGATATCGTCAGGCGGTCGCTCATTGTGGAGCATTTGCTGACCACGACCATGTCAAGCCATATCTCAAATCAGCTGCCGACCAATTTCGTACGGCTCGCTGGAGTGCTTCACAAGGCGATAGCAATGATGCCGCTTGTAAGCTCAGTCTTGGCGTCATCAACCTGAGTCAAGCCAAACGCGCTGCTGATTTATTGTGTGCTAACGAGCAGTCGGACAGATTGCTGCAGGGCAAGTAGTTCATGCAAGAAAAGGAGAAGAATGGCCGAGGCCACCCTTCTCCTTTTCTTTTTTCTTTTTTTTGGGGATGTAATAGACCGGTCTATTCGTCTTTGAGGTCGTTCATACTGGCTTTTGTCTGGGTGGGGAAGAAGCGCCAGAATTGCCGGTTGAGTACAGTTTCGAATTGGCAATAGGGAATCGCCTTTTTGAATTCGGTTTTCTCTTCGTCGCCCCATGGACGATCGAGATAAAGATGCTTGAGGGCCGGCATTTTTTTGAAATAGCGCACCGAGGCTGGTGTCAGCTGACTTCTGCGAATGCGCAAGCTTTGCAAATTTTTCATGCGCGTTAGAGGCTCTAAATCGGCATCGGTGGTGCCCTGCGAGAGCAGCCAGACTTCTTTTATATTGCCATATTTAGGCAGTGCTTTAATGAGCGTTTGAACGCCGTTGATGCGCTTCACTTTCAGTGATTCAAGCTGGCTCAGCATAGGCATTTTCAGTATTGCCGCGCCGTTCACTTTCGGCCCGCACAGACCCAGAGTCTGAAGTTTTAGTGGTTTGAGGAAAGGCAAATCAGAGTCATTGATCGACGATTCGTCAAATTTTGCTTCGAGGTTGGGCAGAGATTTGACTAGTGAATTGAAGAAGCAAAGGTCTTTCAACCTGTGCCATTTGACCAAGCGTTGGATAGCTTTTCGAGGTTCTCTGATCTTGATCTCAATGCCGGTAAAATCATCAGGGCCAAAGCGATCAAGCAGTTGAGGATAATCGTCTGTAGGTTCAAATAAGTAAAGGCAAATATCCTGGCCAGGGGCGACAGGTATCACTCCAGAGGCAGAGAACGGCTGACCATCACCGATTTTCAAAGCGCAGAGATAAAAGCTAGTGGGGAAATAAAAGGTCGGTTTGCCGACGCCGCGAGTAAATGTTGCCCCTTTGCTGGAAGTTGCTCGCATGTAGTCAGCAAAAGTGGTTTTGTAGAGTTCGTTGAATTGACTGTGGTCGAGCCATTCATAATGAAAGGCCGCATTAATTTCTCTTTCCGTGGCACCGGCTTTGAGGAGCTCAGTTCTTTTGACTATGGCGCTTCCTACTCCGGCAGTTATTTGGCTGACTACGCCTTCGTTTTCACTAGTTTTGTTTTTAGCAGTGGGTGTCACGGCGATTTTCTGCCTTTTTTCAGTTACTGGTCTTTTGGTTGTAAGAAAATGTTGATAACTGAAGTAAGAGGCGGTGAGCAGACTAAAAGCCAATATAGAAGCGAGAGCAATTTTTAGACTTGCCGAACTTTTTTTGTTTTCGACAATTTCTTCGCTTTCTTCGAGAGAAAGATTGAATGACTGGCTTCCGGACGTGGTGCGGTGTCTAAAGTTGCCGCTGAAAGGTGTGGTCACTTGTTGCCCGGTGCTACTGCTGCCGAATTCAGCAGTGGTGCTGCGCATACCTTTGCCTTTGCGCATTACGTCTTTACCCTGCTTGATGCGCTCTAGATCATGCTTAAGCTGACCCATTGATTGATAGCGATCTGCAAGATCTTTACTCAAAGTTTTTTGAATTAGCTCTTCTAAGGCTTCGGGAAATTCGACGTCTTCACGAACGCTGCTGAGACTGGGTGCGGGTTCATTCATGTGCATCATAATTGAGTCGAAAGCATTTTTACCGACGAAAGGTGGGTCGCCGGTCAAGACTTCGAACAGCGTGCAGCCAAAAGAATAAATATCTGAGCGCTCATCTACGCGTTCGCCGCGACATTGCTCAGGGCTCATATAGAATGGCGTACCGAAAACCACACCGGTGGCTGTCTGGCTCTGTGGATGGCCCCCTTTACTGGATAGCCGAGCGATGCCGAAATCGACAATTTTCAGGCAATCGATCTGGTCTTGATCATTGCGTACCAACATTAGATTGGATGGTTTGACGTCGCGGTGGATAATTCCGTGAGAGTGGGCTGAACCCAGAGCGACAGCCACCTGGGCAAAGAGTTCTAACGCTTGCGATGTAGGTAATGGACCATTTTTTTTCAGCACCAGGTCAAGACTTTCACCAGAGAGCAAGTCCATCACGTAATATGGGCAGCGACCCTGATCGATGCCCATATTGTAAATGCCGACAATACCCGGATGATTTAATTTGGCCAAAGCCTTGGCTTCAACCTTAAACCGATTCCAGGCGTCGCTTTCGAGCTGGTCGGCCATTAAAATTTTGAGTGCATAGGCTTTTTGCAAAACCAGATGGTTGCAAGCAAAGACCACGCCCATGCCACCCGTTCCCAGCAATTTAGTCAGCTGGTAAGCATTGTCGACGATATCACCAGGCAAATAATTGGTTGTCTGATTCGCGGGCAAAGGCTACTCCTATCTTGTTATGCCATCATTATCTACCTACCCACGTGAGACTAGGTATAGACTAGTAGACCAGTCTATTAATAATGGCTATAAAAAAAGACTTTCAAAGGTTGTATCGCTATCAAATAGGAAGCGGCGAGATCGTTTCTGCTCCATCAAATGTGGACGAGACGATCTGCCGCTTTTTCACTTGCTAGTGATTGGTGCTAAATCTGATTTAGCCGTAGACTCAGGTGCTGATTCAGCTTACCTTGAAGGTGCGGACGTTGCGACTGGAGCCGACGAGAACCACGGTGTAGCCTTGTTTGGCGAAGTTGGCAATCACTTCGTCCATAACCGGTTGCAGGTAGCCGCGCGTGGTGGGGTTCCAGTTGCCAGCTTTGACCGCGGTTTCGATTTCGTTGGTGAGGCTGTCGACCTGGGCTTTGTGGGCAGTGGCGGCGTTGCCGACGGCGGCGGCTTGTTGGGCCTTGAGTTGGTCTTTTGAGGGCAGGGACATGATGTTCCTAAATGAAGTGTGGTGGAGGGATATCTCGCAACTTTTCAAGACGAACAGTCAACGGGAGCCGTCAACTTTCTAGTTAACCTGATTACTCAAATTGACTACTCAACGACAAGATTTTTTGACTCCCCTCTGTGTCGCCGTGTTGACCATCGCTCTCCCTGACAGCATTGCGATTCGGTGCGTTGCTGTTGGATCGATTAGAGGTAGTGGCGCTAGTGGGGCTTTGAATACTTGTTGAGGTGAGGTGATGAAAAGAGGGAGATACAATTTTTTAGCGCATCAGTTCATGAAGAATCAAAATTCCGAGCAAGAAATGTGGTGAATATTTTGACATCTTGGCTCAGCCTTACTATCTAAAGTATCGAAGCTAAAGAGGTCCAGACAATTTGCCAGGAAGTGGTACAGAATAGTGGTCTAAAAGTTATGAGGTAGAGCAATTGGATCTGGGCATTTTCAAGGCGATCAAAGGCGCAAAAATAACTGCCGAAATCCTTAGCGACGCGATCATCGCAGCCATCGCTCAGAAAGCATTGGTGGCGGGCGATAAAATTCCGCCCACTCGAGATCTGGCTATTTACCTCGGTATATCAAGGACAACCGTGGTCAAATCTCTCGACCAGCTGATTGGCCGCGGTTTTCTCACCGCTACACAGGGGGCCGGTACCTGGGTAGCCGACCATGGCGAAACGGCCGCGGCTGCTAAAGCGCATGTTGACGGCGGCATAATTTATCCATGGGAGGAGCGTTATTCAAATCTTGCCTCTTCCCTGCGCACTATGGCGGCCGAGGCCAATCAATCCCTTGAATTCGATGAAATCAACTTTGGTTCCCAGCCCATTGAATTAATTCCCCTCAAACAGTGGCGCGCGGCTCTATTACACTGCAGCAATACTGTGGACGAAATCGGCTTTGAAGCCAATCGTGAAGTATTCGGCTACCGCCCTCTGCGCGAAGCGATTGCCGGATTTTTACGGCGCAATAAAGGCATCATCTGTGGTGCTGATCAAATTGTAATCGACTCGGGTGTGCAGAGCGTGGTATCGCCCATATTCAGCTTGTTGGTGAAAGCTGGCGATTATGCCATTTGTGAGAATCCAGGCTTTTATGGTGCGCGCGAACAATTTGAAAGTCTTGGTGCGCATGTTGTACCGGTTTCAGTCGATGAAGATGGCATAGTGGTAAGTGAGCTGCATAAAATGCAGCAAGCGGCCCAGTGGCTGTATGTAGCACCATCTTGTCAGGAACCCACTGGGGTGGCCATGTCGCCAACCCGCCGACGCGAGCTTTTGCAGTGGTGCACAACCAACGGCACCGCAATACTGGAAGACGATTGGGATTCTGACTTTCATTATCGCGGTCAAGCTACTGACAGTCTTTTCAGCACAGACACCACCGGCTCGGTGGTTTATTTCTATTCTTTCTGGCGCCTTTTGTATCCTTTAGTTTCCACTGGCTTTCTGGTTATTCCCACCAAACTGATACCACTTTTTGAAAATTTCAAGAACGTCTGGAACCGCCAATTTACCTTAATTGAGCACCGTGTGCTGACCGAGTTGTTAAACGATGGCCATGTGGAAAAGCATATTCGGCTGGCCTGGAAACATTATCGAAAGCTAAGGCAGGCGCTCATCTATGCTTTGACGAGTAAGCTCGAAAAGAATGTCGCGGTGGTGCTTTCGAGCACTGGCATGCATGTGACCGCGCGCTTCCACCAGAAGTGGACGTCTGCGCAGATTCAACAGGCAGCCCATAGTGCTGGGTTGCCGGTGATATCAACTGTTGCCTATTACATTAATGAACCTCGAGAAAACGAATTTATGATTCGCTATGCCGATCTTGCCGAAGAGGAAATTGACGCAAAAGTGGCAGCCTTTGCTAAAGCCTTAAATCAATAAGCTCGAGTGGCGCAAATTAACAACTCGGAAAGATCTGCCAGGTAGTATTGCCCTCATGTTCCGGCAATATTGGGAGAAAATTTATGCCACCCGAGTCAAATTTTGAATCTAACGATCGAGCATCCCAAGCGCACTCAGTGGATTTTTCTCCCTATCTGTTCGACTTTGGTACTGCAGGCCAATCTAGCGTGGAAGTCGCCAATTCTTTTTTACCATCGGTTTCTTTTTCTGACAATCAAAATTCAGTGGCTGACTTAAAAACGCCGCGGTTAAATTTGGCTGATCAAAGATTGGCTAATGACGACATGGGAAAAGTTGTTGTTACTGATACTGCTGGTGGTGGCAAGCGTCTTGTGTTCGAGAATATCGCTGAAGGTGACCTGACACCCCAGGCAGACGGAACTTTTAAGGGAGTATTAACAACCAAAGAAGACGGCGAGAAATCTGCTGTCATATATAAAACAGATGGTACGCTTGAGTTTCCGGATTTGGACGGCGACAGAATTACCATGAAAATTAACCAGAACAACGGGCTGATCGAATCGATCACATTAGAAGGTCAATATGGCACTTTGACAAGAAATTCTGACAATACCTCAGTGTGGACAGACAAATTAAAACCAAGCAGGAGCTACAGCAGCACTAAGAACGCTGATGGCACAGAAGAAAACAGAAAATATCCTGACGGCTCCACTGAGCTAATTACGCCGGTGCTGTCTGTTAGAACGCACTTGGACGGCAATATAGAAAGGACTTACCCTAACGGACAAACCGAAGTTTACGATGCAAAAAAACAGACCAGTACAACGAGAACGCCTGATGGTCGAACCATTGTGGTGGACGAAAGAACAAATACTTCTACTGAAACAAGTGCAGACAATAAGACCAAATCAACAACTTATTTCGATCAGCTCGGCAAAGTCAAACTCGTTGTGGAAATAGTTACTGATCCGAGCGATGATACCCGTCGTCTCACTAAAACCTACGACAACGGCGGCATTACTTACCAGGACTCGTTTACGGGTAAAGCCTGGAGAGAAACAAAAGACGGTAAAATCGAGATTTACAAAAAGGGCATTCTCGAAAGTATGCTGCCACCAAAATTTTAAATTGTTGCTGACACCGTTTTTGTTACCTCTGTTGTCAGCCGAATAAAGAAGCATTTTGAGGCGAGGTGGAGAGATGGAGAGATGTGAGTATCCTAAATTAGGGTTTTTGTATAAGTGACAACGAGCCGCTGGCAAAATAATACAGTCCTGTAAGATGCGAAAGCCTTGAAAGTGAGAGGCAAGCTCGATTTCGGAGCTTTCGTACTTAAATGGGATGAAAATAACTGGTATCTGACGCTTGGCCTTGCTGGGCTTTCCGGTGCTTCCGGTAGCTAATTTTCCCAACATTACCAAAATGATGTTGAACGTTTTGCCAGTGCACGCTATTCTTGCTCAAGATGACCTTTTCTTTTCGTTTTTTTTGTTGTCTTCGTAACCAACATTCTGAGCCAAAATTAGAGGTCATTCAATTCTTGGTATCGCCCACAGTACCGTATGTGGTGTTAGATCTTTCTGATCTAGTATTGCATTAGCCTTGCTGCATAAGCGAAAGAGGGCTTTCTGTACTGCGAAGCTGATGCGCGTGATCACTCTTAGCACACAGCTATTCAGTCATTGCTGGCTTCCATTCAGCAATACCGACAAAGCAAAAATACCTACAATTAGCTTGCTCTGCCGCTATCACGCCGCCATAAGAACTAAGATTAGTAATCCAGGTGGTTTTGGGCATACTGTAATATGTAGTTTACAAGAGCTATACTATATGAGAGCATAATCCAGGTCCTTTTTTTTGAAGAAAAATGTTGAGAACGGGAGATAGAGAGCTTGCCAGGCTGCTCTCTATCTCCGTCTCAATATTGTTTCTAGAACGTCGGGTAGCGCCGTCGCATATCGAGCTCCGATGTGCGGCTGTTATGCACGATTGAACGCAGACCGACTGAAAGCAAGGCTGCTGTGAGCAGTAGCATAATCACTGTAGGAGCGCTGGTAGTCTTCTCAGCTGCTTTGAGCAGTGACTGCAGCGGTATCAGCGTTGCCATGCCGATTGCATAGGTGATGATGGCTGTCAGTCCGGTGCGGGTGCGCACACGATCAAGAGCCCAGCGCGTCTGGTTCCAGCTGGTGCTGCCGGCCTGGTCGGTTTTGAAATCGGGTCTGGTTGAAGCCACGTGCTTCTCCAGCGCCGGGCAAAGAAAGAGATAGCGAGCACCAGCGATGGCACCCACAAGCGCCGCCAAAGAAGCAACGCAAAGCAAGATTGTGATCAGCATAAATTCTCCTTTTTTTGTTTTAGGCGAAGATGCTTTTCAGCGTCTCCAGATATTTCGCGGCACCGCCTGTGGTGAGGCCGGTGGCGGCGTAGATGTTGGTGGGTGTGTCCACTTGCTTCATCAGCACAGTGCCCCAACCGGCGGCTTCGCTGGCCAGGTGCGGAACTGACGTGATTTCCACAGGCACTACGGTGTAGATGGCTTGGCGCAATTCGGCACTGAGGCTGATGGCGGCCACCACGTCGTGGATGAAAATCAGTTCTTCCGGATTCTTGTCCTGGCGCGGCTTGACGGCGGCGTCGTACCAGAGAGCGTAGAGATGGTAGAGCGCGCGACTGCCGGCGTTTTCGGGCAGCGCTTCCCGTAGTTTCTGGGCGTTGACGAAGCCGATTTCTTTTACCCGGGTGACTTCGGTGGGCATCAGATAAATCGGGCAGGTCAAACCCTTGAGCACCGCGTGAGCACCTTGCGGATCGCAGGCAACGTTGAACTGCACGGCACCGCGCGGCTTGTCATCAAACTGCATCAGGGTGACCGTGCCCCAGGTGGCGAACATGGCATGCAGCTCTTTGAAGCGACTGACGATATCTGGGCAGCGCACGATCATCTGGTAGAGGCCGGTCATCGGGCCCCCCACCGTCACGGGAACTGAGCCCTCAGGAAGAGCCAGCAGAATTTTCACAAGCTCTTCTTGTGGTTCGAGTTCACTGTGACGAATGGCGGCCAGTGGGTCGACGTCGAAAAACTTGTAGTATTCGGCGAAGTGAATGTGGTGCGGAACCAGGGTGCGAGGCGCGATGCCGCCGTCGAAAACGCGCGTGACCTTGACGCCGAAATGGCGGAGGAAGTTCTTGATGCGCATGGCCGAGGCTTCCTGAGCCATGCGTGAGCTTACGCCGTCCCATTCCCAGAGGGCGTGGGTTTTTTCGGCGTTGAAACGTACCGGTCGGCCGGTGAGAATGACGTGCACGATGGCGTCTGGATTGAGCTTGTGGAGCGCAATCAGCTGCACGAAATTGTCGGGATCGGGAGCATCCACGAACGCTAGAATGTGCGTGGGCGTCGCTTGTGGTGTTGATTCAACCATAGATTGTCCTTTTTTTTAGTTGTTGTTGTTGGCTACATCGAGGTTGGCCAGTGCGGTCAAGCAATGGTCACCGCGCAGGATGAGCACAGAGCTCACTCCCGACACAGTGGCCACCGGTTGGTAGCACGGGCGGTGCGTTGCCACAATGCCTTCGGCGAAGTCGATGGCATCGATAGCGAGCAGGCGAGCCGATTGTTCAGTCAGATCGCGCACTTGCGATTTGACGAATTCGGTGAAGGCGGCGGCGTCGCTGTCAACCTCGTTGGCGAAGAAGAACTGCTTGTTGGCATTGATACAGCAAAAGCCGTACAAAGCCGCTTTGATGCCTTCCACAGCGCCTGCGAGCAGTGCGCTCTTGCCGCGCGTAGCGAAGTTCTGGGCGAGGCGGCGCAGCTCTTGTACGCATTTGATGGCGCGCTGGGCGAGCAGTTCGTCGGGGTCGCTGGTGCGCTTGGCGACGAAGCTTTTAATGACGTCGTTCATTGGTTCATTCCTTGTGTTAGCGAATGATGAAAGCAGTGGTCAGGCGGACGTGCCTTCTAAACCGAGTCTTTGCAGTCGGCGCCGGGTGGCAGGTCTACGATCGGGGCGGAACGCTGACGCACGTTGTAATGGCCGTTGTGCGGGCCCCAAATGGCCTTGGGCGGTTCACCGAAAAACTTGCGGTAACTCGCCAGGGTCAGTTCGTACTGGTCGACGAAGGCTGATTTCTCGCCCTCCTTGCCGCTACCAGGGTCGTGGTGAATAACGCGATCGAGCACCTTGACGCAGAATTCCTCCCAGTAAGACCGGGTGTAAATCAGGTGCAGGTGCCAGACTTCGTCGACGGTAGCCGACGGTGTCACCGGATGGCCGGCCGACACAGCCAGGAACATGAAGCGCTTGTACTCTTCGATTGCCTCCATGGTCAGTAGTTCGGTCCAACCCTGCTCTTTGGCCAGCCGGGTAGAAAACGGAGTGAGCGCGCCAGGCTCGTCGATTTGAAATGCTTCGACTTTGGCCCAGAGTGCTTTTGACCGTTCCCCTGAAGGATGGCGGTAGAAGCCGGTTTTGATATTTTGAAACATAGGTGACCTCCAATTTTGAGCTTTCGAGCTAGCGACGACGACGGTAACTGTCGCGCACTCGGGTTGCTACGGCCGGTTGCCGCCTGCGGCTCATGCTGGTGAGCATGTTCCAGACAGCGACCGAAACAAGAATTGAGACGATGATTGTGACTGTGAGCGGTGTCATGGCGTTATGAACCCCCACCGCAAGACGAACCGCCACCGCACGAAGAGCCGCCACCGCAAGACGACGAGCCCGAGCTGCACGACGAAGGGCTGCTTGAGCACGAAGGCGTCGAAGGAGTCGAAGGAGTGGAGCAAGATGCAACAGGCGCCACGTATGGCGTGTCGTTGTTGCTGGTGCTGCCGTTGTTGGTGGTGCTTTCGCGTTCACGATCGCGTTCGCGCCGACGCTGCACTTCTTCGCCGAGCAAGTAGCCGCCGACAGCGCCGCCGCCCAGAAGAGCTGCGTCACGACCGACAGAGCTGCCGTTTTCTGTGGTGCCGGGGGTGACAGGATTAACAGAATTAACAGAATTAACAGAATTAACAGAATTGGCCTGGT
>JADYXQ010000257.1 GCA_021772135.1 Candidatus Obscuribacter sp. | reverse complement strand
GACGAAGAGCAATACCGATCTGGTCTTGCTGTTGGTAGCGATTGCTTTGACCGCTTCGAGCAGCGAAGCGCTTTCACCGGGCTCTTTTGGCGCTGGTTTAATGCGCTTGAGAGTGCCGAGTTCGAGCAGGTAAGTGAAGCTGTTTACGGCAAAGCATGCGGTGGGGCCAGCCAGTGCTAAGAGCAAAGCACCGAAGGCCGGGCCAATCACTCGTCCGCCATAAAAGAGCAGGCTGTCGAGCGAAAAGGCATTGACCATTTCTTCTTTGGCGACGAGCTGCGGAATCATGGCGAATCTGGCCGGGATTTCGAAAGCGACGATGGTGCCAAAGAGGCTGGAAAGCACATAGATGTGCCAGACTGCAAGAGTGCCGGTTGCCGAAAGGGCGAGCCAGGCAAGAGACAAAACGAATGCCAGACTCTGGGAGACCAGCAAAATTCTGCGTCGGTCAAAGCGATCAGCGGCGTAGCCACCAAGCACTCCCATGGCAATCATCGGTACCTGGTATGCAAAAAGAACACTGCCGAGAACCAGGCTTGAGCCGGTCATCTGATACGCAATCCAGGCCACCACAACTTCTTGAAGCAGCGAGCCGGCCAGTGAAAACATCACACCGAGGGCGTACAACTTGAAATTGCGATGTTTGAGGGCAGCGAATGTAGCGGTGAAATAACGGTGCAGGAATGCACCATCACGTTTGTCGGTCATGGTGCCTCCTTTGATATGTTTCATGGTCAAAAGCGCATGTTCAATCTCTACGCGGAGGCGTGTAGAAGAAAATGCGGCTAGTTGGTTTAAATCTTGGTTTGAGAGCTTTTTGAAGAGTAGGTGAAGAATGTGTATCTATTTCTAGCTATTACCTGGTTACTGAACCTAGCTATTACTGGATTTGTTGAGATCTCTTTACAACGTAATTAAGATATTGCGAAGCGGTGAGAGGGTTTGATTTTTTCGCCTAGGAAATTTTACAACCTGTAGGTTGTATTTCTGTACAACTTGTAGGTTGTGGATTCAAATGTTAGTGGGCATCTATGAGGCTCGCAGCCGCGGAGTTAATAGTCTGCCTCTTGCGCGAGCTGGCAGAATTGCTACCGAGCAAATCAAGGTGAAGTCTCTAGGCTTCAAAACGCCTTTGGTTGTTATGCATGTGAGCCACCAGGCTGACCCAGTCTTCGCAATTTTCAGGCAAGCTGGCTATGCCCACAGTGAGCACCAATTTTTTTGCTTCGTTGTTCTTGCCGGCGGCAAATGGGCGACTCATCAGTGCACCGACCAGTCTGCCGGCAAAAGCAGTTACTCCTTGCAGGTTTGTGTGAGGTAACAGCAAGGCATAGCTGTCATTTTGATAGTGGGCAAGGAGGTCTGCTTTACGCTTAGTGAGATTGACACGACCGATAACTTCTTGCAGCATCTCTTTGTCTACTTCCTGCTCTTGGGCCTCGCCACCGATGTACAGGCGCATTTTGGGGCGCAAGAGCACAAGTGAAAACGGGCTGCGAAAACATTCGAAGCGATAATATTCTTGCTCAATGAAATAGAGGAATGCGACATACGAAATCACTCCGCTGTCTGAGTAAATGTGAGAGCGGGCAAAGCTATCGATGGTGGTGCGGTTGAGACCTAAATCAATTTCTGAAGCTGAGCCTCCCGACTTGCTTTTGCCCTGGCGCAACTTCGACCTGGCTGCCGGTTGAAGGATGGTGACAATGCCGCTGGAGACAAGATTGTAGACAAGAGGCACCCACAGCGAGCGGCTCAGTTTTTCACCGGCAATCAGTTCGCCCAGCGAAGTGGTGTTGTCGATCAAATGGTAAAACTTTTTCTGTTTAGCCATTTCGATAGGCACTGCCCGAGCCAGTTTCTCTTCGAACTGGGTTTCGCTCAAACCGCTTTCGGAACGCGCCAGAATCGAATCTGCTTTCAAACCGGCCTTATCTAAAAAAGTCGTAAAATCAGTCAGGGTAGCAGCTTCGAGCAGCAATGCGCTGACTGGTTTGAGAATGGTGCGCTCTTCTACGGTTTGATTAGGAAAGAAACTAAAGTGACCTTCTTTCCAGGTCATCAGGTCTACCACGGCTTCTTCGCCTACCATGGTGCCGCAATAGGCATTTTTAGGATTACCGTCTTCAAAGAATACATATGCCGATTGCAAATCGGTTTTGCATTCCAATTTGCCGGTCAGTTTGCTCGAGGTGACCGATTGCAGAAGGGCTTCCACAGGCAGAAGGGTGAGGTCGCCGGCAATTACTCCCTCTTCTTCCTCCACCGGGGCAATAATTTGATTGGCGTCAAATGGCCTGAACATAGGTCTGTTGTCAGAATCTGATTGCGATGTGTCGTTATTTAATTGCTCCACGGCATTATTAATCAAACCCAGTATGTGAGCCATGTCGCCGGTCTGGTGAATCCATTCCAGTTTAGAATCTTCGTCGCAATCGCTATAGAGATACCAGGTCGGAGCTTCTTCGCCGGCCCGGCGCCCCACTACAGCCTGCAGACGCAAACTCACTTGCGGGTGATGATCAATGGGCAACTCGAGCATCTCGCCCCGTTTTGTGATCGACTGATGCAGCATGCCCACCAGCTCTTTTTCGTTAGGCACCCGCGTTAAAGCCGGCAGCAGGTGTCGGCGTTCATTTTGTTGGCTGCTCTGCATTTTTTACCGTGTTAATTTAAAAGTTGTTCGACGCTTTCTTTAAACACTTCAGTGTGGCGATCTATGTCTGCATTTGAGGTGCTGGGCGCAATTAAAGCCATATTGTGAAATGGAGTCATGAGAATGCCGCGGTTAAGTGCTGCCAGATGCATGTAACGATCGAGGTCACTATCGGCTGCCGCTGCCGCTTCTGAACCGTTTCGTGGCGGCGTCGGTCTGAACCAGTATTCGGCTCGACAACCTAATCGTTTGACGATCCAGGGCAAATTATATTGGGCGATAATGACTTCGACGCCGCTGGCAAAGCGCTCGGCCAGCGGTATGGTTTTCTCGTAAGCGGCAGCGGTTAAGACCTGTTCAAGTGTCACTCGCATGGCTGCCAGCGATAAACTATTGCCTGCCAGAGTGCCTCCGATGCCGCCTGTATCGCATTCGTCCAGTGAGCTGTGCTTTTTAATTTCGTCTGACACAGCCGCCGAAAAGCCGTAAGCTGATGCGGGAATGCCGCTGGCAATGGGTTTGCCGATGGTGATGAAATCTGGCTCGAGATTATGGATCCCGCTGTAGCCACCAGTGCCGGTGCAAATCGTGTGGGTCTCATCAATGATGAGGAAAGTACCATATTTGCGGGTGAGTTCGCGCAAAGCTTGATGATAACCTGGGTCCGGGTGGATGATGCCGATGTTGGTCATCACCGGCTCTGCCAGTACGCATGCAACATCACGATTTTTTAGTGCTTCTTCCAGCGCGACCAGATCGTTGAATTCTACTACTTTAGTTGTCTCAGCAGGGTTAACGGGCGGGCCGATATTGCCTTTGCGTGGCCCCACTGTGCCGTCAGCATTAAGGGTAGCGAAAGTTTCATCGACCGAGCCGTGGTAGCACCAGTTATGCACCAGAACAAACTGACGGCCGGTTATCTGCCTGCAGAGTCTGATGACAAAGCGATTAGCATCGGTAGCCGTTAATGCAGTTTGCCAGTAGGGTAACTTAAAGCGCTCCTGAAGCTGTTCGGCAACATAGATGGCGTCTTCTGAAGGCAACATAAATGTTGTGCCCTGACCGATGCGACGGCAAATTTCTTGCACCGCCTCTGGCGGCGCGTGTCCTGTAATGGCACAGGTATCGCCCAGGCAAACGCCTAGGTATATATGACCGTAGAAGTCT
>JADYXQ010000256.1 GCA_021772135.1 Candidatus Obscuribacter sp. | reverse complement strand
GAGGGTTCGAATCCCTCCCTCTCCGATTTTAAATAACAGCTGAAAAAATGAGACTTTCTCATTCGGGTCCCACGCTTAAGGTGTGTTGCTATGGAGCATTTCGTCGAAAAACTGAAAGAGATCGAAAACACCTTTCAGGAGCTGGAATCTAAGCTGTCTGATCCGGATATCGTCAGTGACCAGGAAAACTATCAGCGTCTAGCCAAGTTGCGCCACCAGTTGCAAGGCACTGTTGATGTTTTTCACCAGTGGCAAGACACTGAAAAAGAGATAGGCGAAGCTCAAGAAATTTTGCGCAATGAATCTGAAAAAGAAATGCGCGAAATGGTTGAAGCTGAGGTAGAAGCGCTTAAAACCAAGCATCTCGAGCTCACCGAAGAATTAAAATTCTTGCTCTTGCCTAAAGATCCAAATGACGACAAGAATATCATGCTGGAAATTCGTGCCGGCACCGGTGGTGACGAGGCTTCGATTTTTGCCGGCGATCTTTTGCGCATGTATTTGAAGTATGCCGATAAAGTTGGCTTCAAACCTGAGATTGCCAGCGCCAGCGAAGGTGAATTGGGCGGCTATAAGGAAGTTATTGTCGCTTTCAAAGGTGATGGTGCCTACAGCAAATTCAAATTTGAATCTGGCGTGCACCGCGTGCAAAGGGTTCCTGCTACTGAAGCTCAAGGCCGAGTGCATACGTCTACAGCCACTGTGGCTGTGATGGCTGAAGTGGAAGAAGTAGAATTTGAACTGGACGAACGAGATCTGGAAATTACCACCATGCGGTCAGGCGGTGCCGGTGGTCAGAACGTCAACAAAGTAGAAACTGCTGTGCGTATCGTGCACAAACCGTCAGGCATTTTCGTCGCTTGCTCAGAAGAGCGCAGCCAACTGCAAAACAAAGAACGCGGCAAGCAAATTTTGCGCGCCAAACTCTACAAAATAAAATTAGAAGAGCAAAATAAAGCGATTTACGATGAGCGTAAATCACAGGTGGGAACAGGCGAGCGTTCTGAAAAAATTCGCACTTATAATTTTAAAGACAATAGAGTGACTGACCACCGCTTGAATCAGAATTTTTCGCTGCAACCGGTGCTGGAAGGCGATCTCGACAAATTAATTGAAGCCAGTATTCTGGCCCATCAACAAGAGCTAATGCGCGAGCAATTGCGCGACGACGAACTTAATTAGGCAAAGTGGCAGATCAGAATGCCGCTGCAAATAACGAGCTGAGCACTTGCGCTGAAGTGCGACGATCGTTTATTGAGGCCCTTTGCGCTCTAGGAATTGAGGCAAGCGAAGCCAGGCGCGAAGCTGAAATTGCCCTGATGCATGTCACTAGTTCGGCTGCCCATGAGCTTTTGCTCAGAGCCGATCAACCACTGGCAGAGGCTCACGCTCAGGCTCTGACCGAAATTTTAAATCAAAGGCTGGTGCGCAAGCCTTTGCAGTACGCCCTGGGCGAAACCTATTTTATGGGATTCAAATTTGCCGTTGGTCCGGGGGTTTTAATTCCGCGACCTGACACCGAAGTAATCGTCGAAGCGATTCTGGCCGAAATTAAGGCGACGGCCGGTTTGCAACAGCGTTGCAATTTGCTTGAAGTGGGCGCAGGCACCGGAGCAATTGTAATTAGCCTGCTTATGCTTTGCCCCAATCTCACGGCCACTGTTTTTGAAATCTCCCCCCAGGCGGCGCATTTTTGTCGGATTAATGCTCTTTGTCACGGTGTCTATGAGCGCCTCAATATTATTGAGGAAGACTATATGACCGGTTTGCCCCAACTTTCTGGGCATTTTGACCTGTTTTGCTCGAATCCACCTTATATACCTGTGGAGCTGGCCCGCGAGCTCGCCCCTGAAATTTTGTTGTACGAACCGGCCCTTGCTCTGGTTGGACAGGGTGCCGACGGGCTCGGTTTCTATCGCAATTTCGCCCAGATATTGCCGAGCGTGCCGGCCACTGCCCAAGCCACAATGCTGGTAGAGCTTGGCCAGGGTCAAGGTGCTGATGTCAGCGCTATTTTTGAGCAAGCGGGCTGGCGTGACTTGAGGCTGCTGCCCGATCTATCAGGCATTGAGCGAGTGCTCAGCGCTCGTAAGTGACAAAACCATTTAATTTTTGTAATATGCTAATAGTGGCATTACCACCAGTTTCTATCTACGAGATCGCGATGAGAGACGGAGTACTAAAGGCAATATCTTCCGATGGTACCTTGCGTGCCGTGATTGCCACTACCACCTATCTGGTAGAAGACGCCAGACGCAGACACAGCTTATCTTTCACCGCCGCCGCCGCACTTGGCCGGGCACTTACTGCCGGGGTGCTATTGGCTCCGATTTTGGCCCGCGATGGTCAGGTTGCACTCAAGTTTCAGGGCAACGGCCCCCTGGGAAAAGTGATGGTCGATGCCTCCCCGCGAGGCACGGTGCGAGGATTTGTCGAAAATCCCACTATCGAATTGCCCTTGAATTCACTGGGAAATTTTGATGTTGGTTCGGCAATCGGGTCTACTGGCTATTTGCATGTCACTGTCGATCCTGGTTTTGGCCAACCTCATACTTCCACCGTTGAACTTTTGTCAGGAGAAGTGGGCGAAGACGTTAATCGCTTTCTCGTTAATTCAGACCAGGCGGGCTCACTGGTAGTGATCGGCACTCACCTGAGCAAGAATGGAGTGGAGGCTGCGGGCGGTCTGATAATTCAATTATTGCCGGACCACACTGAAGAGACTATTTGTCAGATTGAAAATAACATCTCAACTTTTGGCACTTTTACATTTTTGATGAAGTGCGGCATGACCCTTGAGCAAATATTGCAGCGCATTTTGACCGGTTTTGAGATTACTGCCCTGACTGAAGTGAAGCCCCTCTCATTCGTCTGCAAATGTTCGCGTGAGCGTTTTGTGGAAGCGCTCAAGGTTTTGCCCAGCAGCGAAATAATTTCTATGGCCGAAGAAGACGGACAGGCGGAAGGCCGTTGTCAGTTTTGCAATGAACTATATCTGGTGGAAAAAGAGGGGCTTTTAGCCCTGGCAAAAGAAAGCTAGCTCCCGTTATGGAAGCTAGCAAAAAGTTTGAGACTTCTGGATAGAAAAGTACGGGAGTTAAACTGCTCGTTTAACTTTACCGGCCTTGATGCAGGAGGTGCACACTTTCATGCGCTTAACCGTCTTGCCTACCAGAGCTTTAAAAGGTTGCAAGTTGGGCAACCAACGTCTCTTACCATGCGGGTTATAGTGCGAACGCAAGAAGGTGTATTGAACACCGCTCTGTGGTCCTTTGTCGCATACGTCACAACGCTTAGCCATAAAAATATTCCCGTTGAAATCAGTCACGAAAGTCTGCCGCTGACTATCTGGAGCGCAGAAGACTCAATCAGTGACACAAGCAAAGGACGAATTATAGCACCTGTACCACGGTATATATATGCTCAAGCGGCAATTGCTAAGTTTGTAATAGATCACGATGAAAGGGTACATTCCGTTATAGATATTCCGGGAGTATTCTACCTGCACCAAAAATCGTGATAGGCTAACTGTGAGAGCGCTGTATTGCAGCGTTATCAGACGGTTGACAGTGGTTGCCAAGTTGCTCTGGTCGATTCTTTTTCGCTGATCAATCTTCATTCGTACTACACAAATGCCGGTTTACAAGATTGGTTTAGTTGACTGATTTAGGGTACTTTTAGAACACTAATTTAGTATTCTAGTGACTTGTAATTCGTGGTATCAATCCAGCGCTTGCCCCGGCGCTTGAAAACGAGCGACTGATGGGTATGAGAGAGCCAAGGGCTCGACGGACCGATTCACGGCAAGGGGAAGCAGGGAACAGGTAATGGCACTCGTAAACTACGCAGCTCGAGAGATAAACTGCAAAATCGTTTATTACGGCACCGGCCTTGGTGGCAAAACAACGAACTTGAAGTATATCCACAGCCAACTGGCCCCAACTACCAGAGGCGAACTAATCAGTCTCGCCACCGAAACTGAAAGAACACTGTTCTTTGACTTCTTGCCACTCGACTTAGGGAGCGTGCAAGGTTTCAAAACTCGATTTTCTCTATACACGGTGCCTGGTCAAGTTGAATACAACGCCAGCCGTAAACTGATTTTGAACGGTGTAGACGGCATTATTTTCGTCGGTGACTCAGATGTCATGCGCGCTAAAGACAATGTCGAATCACTGCAAAACATGGTGGAGAACCTGGCGGAGTATGGGCTTACCCTCGACTCTATTCCATGGGTCTTGCAATACAACAAGCGCGACTTGGCCAACGCCATGCCCATTGAACGTCTTGAAAAAGATATGAATATCCGCGGCGTACCGAGTTTCGAAGCGGTTGCTTCTGAAGGTCTTGGTGTTTTCGCCACACTTAAAGCCATATCTAAATTGATTCTCAATCGCCTGCAATAAGCTTTTAGAGTGCACGTAAAGCGTGAGTCTTTATGGCCAATATAGTCGGAACCAGACCCACGAAAGAAGCTGAGCTCAAAGGGCTCCGCTTAGCTATTGCCGTAGAGCGCAAAGCTCATTATTCTGATTTTCAAGGCAAGCGCTCAACTTTTTCGCAATTTATGCGCGCCACCGCCGACCGCCTGGTGAGGCGTTGCCCCTATGACACCATCTGGATCACGGTGCGTTCTTTATTCAGGCAATATCCCAATGTCGATGTGGGCACTCGCATCTCGATTGTGCGTAGGGCTGAAGAGTTGATGGCCCCTCATTGGCACACACTAGAAAATCCTGACGCCGAGCCGGTTGCACGTACACAAATATCAGAGCGCGAGCCTCAGAATTTTTCACGCGGCCCCGGCGTGGATCCTTCCGGTTCATACAAGTCGACTCAGGTTTTTACCGATAGAAAAACCGCTCCAGTGGCAGAGAAAAAAGGCCCTATCTCAAGTAGTAGGGCAAGCACTAATTCTGGTGCTAAGGCCCCAAGCATTGATACTAAGTATGTGGGTAAACCCCTGACTGAAATTCCGGTGCAGTTTATCAAAGGCGTAGGCCCCAAGCTGGCGCAGCTCTTAAATAATCTGGACATCACCACGGTTGACCAATTATTGCGCCACTACCCGCGGCGGCACCTTGATTTTCAGAACCGCGAGTTTATCAAAGACTTAAAAGTAGGCGAAGAAGTTAGTATCTTCGGCACAATTCGCTCTGTGGGCGCTTATCAGGCCAAGCGCGGCAATATGTCGATTTTAAATGTGGTAATTTCTGACGGCACGGGCAGTTTGCTTGTGACAAGATTTGTTGGCGGCAAAGGCAATAAGTTTTTGCTTGAAAGGCTGAAGAGTCGATTTCCTAAAGGCTCTCAGGTGGTGGCATCAGGTGTAGTGGAAGTAGATGATTATTCGCACAAATTCAAACTGAAAAATGCTGAAGTAGAAATTCTCAGCCTGGCCGGTGGGGATCAATTAGGCAGTGTTTATCAAGAAGAAGACAAAGCAGCCGGTTTTGAAGGTGTACCGCAAAGCATTCACGCCGGCCGCCTTGTACCAGTCTACGCTTTGACTGAAGGGCTTTCGCTCAGGCATTTGCGCAGTGTCATTCATAATGCCATTTCAACCTATGGCTCCAGTATTGAAGATCTCTTACCCGAACAGCTGAAGTCAGCCAATAATTTAATTGGCATGAGCGATGCTTTTCAGCATATTCATTTTCCGCTCGATCCCGAAAAAAAAGACGAAGCGAGGCGCCGTCTTGTTTTTGACGAACTGTTCGCCATTCAATTGCAGATGGCGCACCGCCGCTATCAATATGAATTACAAGAAGATGCTCTTTCAATAAAATATGTGCCTTCCCCCGATGGTTATGTCGAGCAATTGCGCGGCTCATTGCCATTTAATTTAACCGGCGCCCAGGAGCGTGTTTTCGGCGAAATCTCCCGTGACCTGGCATCGAATAAGCCTATGCACAGGCTGGTGCAGGGGGATGTTGGCTCTGGTAAAACCATTGTTGCCCTTTTGGCTCTAATGGTGGCAATCGAAAATGGTTTTCAGGGCGCCATGATGGCACCGACAGAAATTTTAGCCGAGCAGCACTACCGGCAGTTCCAGCGACTGTGCACACCTCTTGGTTTGAAGTGCGCTATCGTGCTTGGTAAGCACGGCGTCAAAGAGCGCCGCGCGGTGCGCCAGGAAATCCTTTCCGGCCAGGCTCATATTGCAGTGGGCACACACGCATTAATTGAAGACGATGTGGAGTTTAAAAATCTTGGTTTGATTGTCATCGATGAACAGCACCGCTTTGGTGTTAAACAAAGAGCGCGTTTGAAAGCCAAAAGTCAAAGCCCCGAGCTTTTAACAATGACAGCCACACCTATTCCGCGCACTCTAGCACTGACCATGCATGGTGACCTCGATGTTTCTGAAATCGACGAATTGCCACCTGGTCGCAAGCCCATCAAAACGTTTTTGCTCAAGCCGGCCCAGAAAACAAAAATGTGGGAAGCGGTGCACGAAGAAATTGCCAAAGGTCGCCAGGCTTATATTGTTTTTCCTTTAATCGATGAATCAGAGACGCTGTCTGCTAAAGCGGCCACTGCCGAGTACGAGAAGTTGCGCACCGGCGAATTTAAAGACTTGAATTTGGGTTTGATGCACGGCAAACTTAAGTCGCAAGAAAAAGACGAAGTAATGGACAAGTTCCGTTCAGGTGAGTATCACATTTTAGTTTCCACCACTGTTATCGAAGTCGGCGTGGACGTGCCGAACGCTTCTATTATGGTAATTGAAAATGCCGACCGCTTTGGTCTCGCTCAGCTGCACCAGCTACGCGGGCGTGTTGGTCGCGGCGCTGATCAATCGTATTGTTATCTAGTATCAGAATTAAAGTCACAAGCTACCAGAGAGCGCCTTGAAATTCTTACGATCACCAATGATGGTTTTGTGGTGGCAGAAAAAGATTTAGAGATTCGCGGCCCGGGAGAATTTCTTGGTTATCGTCAAAGCGGCCTGCCTGATCTTGTACTGGCCGACTTAGTTAAAGATGCCAAAATCTTGGAAGAGGCTCGCCATGCTGCTATCGCTATTATGAAAGAAGATCCGCAACTGGAGACGTATCCTACTTTGAAAAAGATGGTGGAGCTTAAAGCGGTAGGCGAACATTCAGAGATGATGCGTTCCGGTTAGAGTTGTAGAGTGTAAATTACGCGGCGTGATGCAAGTCGTCTTCAGTGGTGCCGGCAGTGAGAGCTGGATGAACATAGTTGTCCAGGTCTTCTAATTTTTCCTGCACACTGACGTGACGATGGTCCCAGTTTGGCACTGAGTCAATGAAGTTAGTAATGACATTCATCAATTTATTGTTCAAGTTGCGATCGGTGCGAAAGACTATTGGATACCACTTTTCGCCCCAGGTGGCTTTGATCAAACGGCTGCGAAAGCGAGTTAATTTGATTTGCGAATCGACGTAGAGCACAGACGATCTTGGCCCTGACTCTTGCACTTGAATGGCCACGATACGATCGACGGTAATCCAGAAATTGCCTTTTACTTGCAGGCGCACCACGCCATTTTTTTCATCATAGTCGCTAATGCGGGCACGCTCGAATTGACCACAGGCAGCCAGGCAAAGCTCGAAAGCTTCAGCTTTGGGAATGTCGAGATTTTGCTTGCGAATATACCAGGCGGGCCCATGCTTGCGTAGACGATGGAGATACAGAGAGTGATGCATAAATGCCGAAAGCAGAAAACCTAAAGGAAACTGCACGGTGTAAACAGCCAGGCAAATGAGAAACATCATGGCTGACATGAGCGGGCCGCTGACGCAGAATGCCAGGCCGCTGACTATGAATGAAAGCACGAGACCGAATGTTGCCGCCCCCATAAGCGGGCGTGTGTAGTCGGCAAATTTGATGTAATCGTACGTGGGCACGAAGTGTTCAAACTGTTGTTCTGTTACTTCGCCGCATGATGCCATGAATATTGGTCCTTAAATACATTGCTCAGCGAGCGGCGGATAATACGTCGTCTCAAGTGTTATGCCACGGCCGAAGCCTGCTATCTCGCGTGTAGCATCTTTCTTTAGATGAATTTGGGTGGCCGACACCACACCACAGGCAGTCAGGTGATTATGTGGAAAGTAAGGCCGCCATCAGGGTGCCGAAGCTAACCCCGAACTAGCCCGAATTACATAGATCCGCCGCCGGGGGCCACACCAGGTTGAGCGCTGCCAGACTCACCCACGCCCGGGCGCAAACGCTCAAGGGTGGTTTTAACTGTGCCGCTATAAGGTCCTGACGGGTCCAGGCTCAAGTATTTCTCGAACGCTGGTACGGCCATTTCGATTTCATTTTTGTTCTGGTGCGAAAGACCGATGGCATAGTAGGCATTGGCAAAGTTGGGGTCATATTTGACTGCCAGATTGTATTCGGCCAGCGCCTCTTCGGTTTTTTCCAGACCGTTGTAAGTAAGGCCCAGATTATAGTGAGCCAGAGCGTTGTCGGCTTTGAGCTCAATGGCTTTTTGATACTGAGTGCCGGCGTCGGCGTAATTTTTGCCAGTGAGATAGATATTGCCGAGATTAATGCGAGGCTCAACAAAAGTGGCATTGAGATCAATGGCCTTTCTAAACATTGTCGTGGCTCCGCCCATATCTTCTTTTTTCTGCAAAGCCAGTCCCAGGTCGTTGTAAGCGTCGGCGGAGCTTGGGTTCAACTGAATAATGCGCTGATAAGTGTCGATAGCAAGAATTTGCTTGCCTTGCTCTGAGAGATTGTCAGCCAGCAAATTAAGCAGTTCAAGATCGGTTGGATAGCGCATGATTAGAGAGCGCAGACGGGCTTCACCCTTAGCCGGTGTGCCTTCCAGGCTTTCTAAATTGGCCATGGCGAGAATGGCACTGCGGTCTTCCGGCACAATTGCCAGTGCGCCTTCCAGAGCAGAACGGGCACCCACCAGGTCTTTCATCTTGATCAAAGCGCCGGCCAATTCCTGAAAAGCGGCAGGGTCATTTGGCTCAAGACTCAAACCCTGACGGTAATAGCCGGCCGCCTGACCGGGATCGTTTTTAAGCACATAAGTACGGCCCAGATTAATCATGGCCTGGCCATCGCTGGGGTTTATTGTCAACACTTGTTTGAATTCGTGTTCGGCGCCGTCCAGATCAGCTTTCTTTTGCTTGATGATGCCGAGATTGTAGTGGGCGTTGGCAAAATTAGGGCTCAAGCTGACTACGTGTTCAAATGAACTGGCCGCTTCGTCCAGCTCTCCGTTGTTCTGCAACAGATAGCCCAATGTATAGCCGCTACTTATGTCTTTAGGATTTAGAACTTGCGACTGGCGATAAGCTTCAATTGCGCCTTTCGTGTCTTTTTGCTTGTTCAAGGCGTCACCCAGCTGACTGAACCACTCGGCTCTGTCGGCTTTGATGGCGATTGCCGCCCGCAATTCGCTCACGGCTTGAGTGTAATGACCGCTGGCAGATTGAGCGGCACCGAGCAGGGCATGAGCCTCTGCCACTGAACCGTCCAGTTGAACAGCCTTAGTTAATGTTTCTACAGCCCCGGGATAGTCTTTAAGTGCCATCAAGCAAGCGCCTGTATTAAATTGAATGGAGAAGTTTTGCGGTTGGTGCACAAGAATTTTGCGATATTCAGCCACTGCTTGCTGATATTGGCCTTTATCCTGATAGGTGGCAGCCAGCTGTGAAAGCGCCTTGAGATTATCGGGATAAGCAGACACTACTTGCCGCAGTTCGGTAATCGCCTCATCTTTATTGCCGGCAATTCTCAGGGCGATACCTAAAGGCAGGCGAAATAACACCACTTCAGGGCGCAATTTAATCGCCTGGTCATATTCGATAACTGCTTCTTGCAACTGACCTTGCGACTGTAGAAGGCCGCCCAGACTCATTCTAGCGAATGCGTCGCCTGGTCTTACGCTGAGGGCGCGGCGATACTCTGCAATGGCATTGTCGAGATCACCCGATTGATGCAAAACAGCGGCCAAACTCAAGTGCACCATGGGATCGTACGGTGCGCTGATCACAACGGCGCGAAAAGCTCCCAGAGCTTTGTCTAAATCGCCTGCTTTAAAGTACGTTACGCCTTGATAGTAACGGTCGAGCATTGCTTTAGGCATCACTTGCGCCCCTGGCGTGTTGGCGCTCAAGGGGTCGACTTTATCTAAAGCCTGGGCCGGCAAACAGGACAGGGCTGATAGCAGACTGGCCAGCAAGAGCGATGTTTGGCGAGAATTTTGCTGAGATGAAGAAGACATTGCTCTTTTTAACACCTGATTTTTTAACCGTTAACTGTTGCTGCTATCTACTATTTATATGTGGGCCGTCAATTCAGGTAATTATCGCCCAAGACGCGGCCTTTCGAAAGGTTATTCCGCTTAAGGTGAAGCCAAATATGACGGCGTTGTCAGTAGTTTGTAAAGATTCTCTTAGACACTCTGGCTAAATTCTGGTAGCCGTTTTTGTACAGAGTGCACATTGTGTCTAATGCGGCTTGTGGTGTACATTAGATGTATAAGGGCAAGTAAAAAAGCCGTGGAGACCGCGAATTTGCGGAATAAAAATCCAGGTGTGGGCTTAATAAATCAGCCAACAGCTTTTTACTTACTCGGTATCCCGGTAAGACTACAGAAATCGGTCCGGAAATTATGCGTGCTGTAACACCAGTACTATCTAAAGTATCCAAGGCGAGAGCCCTAAAAAACTCTTTTCATTAGCGGGCTTAATATCGCTTAGATGTTCGTGGCCTCTTCAGGTTTCATGACCTATCAGGATATTGATCGCAGCTAGCACGCAGCGAATCGGGCGAACGAAGATTCAGCAGTTCAATTCAAAAGTTTAAGTCACCACCAAGGCTTGACGAAAAGTATTCCGCAGCATTAAGCACTGCGGGCAGTGCCACACATTTTCGCAGCCGCAACCAGCGTAGCTATATGGCAGTTTATAAAAACAATCAGGTCAAAAGATTTCCCCTGGCTCCGGTCAATAAAGACCATGGCGATCACTATGAAGAAATTGCATCGCGCGCGCTGAGCAATTCCATTAATCATCTAAATAACGCTTATTCGCAAAAGCTCTCAGGAGCAGAAGGCGCTGTTGAGTTTCGAGATGAAGGTGTTTATACCTACGACAATAAAGGTCGTCGTTATCTCGACTGTCTCGGTGGATACGGCATTTTTAACGTCGGTCACCGCCATCCAAAAGTAATTAATGCTGTAAAAATGCAGCTTGATCAGGTTTGTCTGCACAGTCAAGAATTGATTAATCCCTGGTCAGCCCATTTGGCCAGTCAATTAGCCGCCATCACCCCTGGTGATTTGCAATATTCATTCTTCTGCAATAGCGGCAGTGAAGCTGTTGAAGGCGCCATCAAATTGGCCCGACTTTATACCGGCAAAACTGAAATCATCTCCACCAAAAATGCCTATCACGGCGTCAGCATGGGTGCGCTTTCCGCCACCGGCCGCGACGTTTTTCGCAAGCCATTCGCCCCGTTATTGAATGGTTTCAGCCACGTTGAGTACGGCAATATCGAAGCTATGGAAGCTGCCATCACTGAAAAAACCGCTGCCGTTATTCTTGAACCAATTCAAGGAGAGGGCGGAATCAACGTGCCTTTCGAAGGCTATTTGAGAAAAGTACGTCAGCTGACTGAAAAATATGGCATTTTGTTGATTCTCGATGAAGTGCAGACCGGCATGGGCCGCACCGGCCGCATGTTTGCATGCGAACACGAAAGTGTCGTACCCGATATTCTCTGTCTGGCAAAAGCACTAGGCGGCGGCGTAATGCCAATCGGTGCCTTTATGTCTACAGCTAAAATCTGGAAAGTACTGGAGCCGAATCCAACTATTCACAACTCCACATTTGGTGGCAATCCGCTGGCTTGTTCAGCTGCTTCAGCCTGTATCGAAGTTTTGCTAGAAGAGCATCTACCGGCTCGCGCTGCGTTAATGGGCAACTATTTCATGCGCAAATTGAACGAGTTGAAAGAGAAATATCCTGAGCATATCTTTGACGTTCGCGGTCGCGGACTATTAATCGGCCTCGAATTCACCAGCCAGGATCTCCGTGAAGCAATTCAAGTGGAGTTATTCCACCGTGGCGTGATTGTGGCTTCAACTCTTAATTCCAACCGTACTTTCAGAATTGAACCACCGCTAATCATTACTGAATCACAAATCAATTTCATGATTGATGCTCTCGAATCGGTATTGGTCGATATCAATTCAGGTCGCCTGGCCGAATTGCAAGAAGCAGCCGAATGCGAAGCTGAAGCTGTTGCTCAAGTAAGCGAGCCTGGCCGCATTGATCAGTTGGTCAATAATTTTGCCATCACTTTGTCTGGTCCGATAGCGGATGCACCCGGTGGAGAAGTGACGCCATTAGCCAAGATTCGCCACCGCAGGCGACCGACTTTGATAAGCAAAACACGTAAAGTGCGTAGCGAAAAAGTGGTCGGTCAACCAAACCTTACACCAGTGCGTTTATCAGAGTCTGGCGAGAAAAAGAAGAAAGCAGCTAAGCCAAATAAAACCGGTACCAAAAAAGCCGCGGGCAAGAAAGACAAACCGAAGTCGAAAGCATTATATCGTGCTAAAAACAGGAGCTAGTCAATGAACGAGCAAAATCAAAACATTGTCAGTTTTCTTTCTGAAAAAATGAAGCGCAAACAATCGGCTTCCAGTGCCAACGAGATGGCCGCTACTATGCAGGCATATCTTGCCAACGAAAGGGCAATGCGTGCTCAACAACTTAGAGAATCTGCCGGTAGTGGCAGCGGCGGCGAAGTTATTTGCCTTTCCGGTATGCGCGCAATCTAGCTAATTTGATTTAGTCAGGCCATGAATTTACAACCAACGGGGCAAACGTTGGTGATTGATGACTGTTTCGGATCGACGTCGAATAGACATCGGCGCCTGCATCGAAACCCACGGCCCTTTTTTGCATTTATGGCTTAGCGTGCCACAAGGCCGCAATCTGCAGAGCAAATACGCCAACGATTAATGCCACTCCGGTAAGCTGCAGTTGCACCGCCCGCTTCTTATCAGGAAAGAGCCACCATTTAAAAGCCTTGATGAAAATTGGCATGGTGATATATGTGGTGCACCCGACGCTAATTGAGAGGCTAATGAGCATTCTTACTGGGAAGGGAAATTGTTTCAGGTGAGGAATGAGGAACAGCAGCTCAAGGCAAACAATGGGAAAAATTCCCATCAGCACAAGCATGGCTGTTTTCCATAAGACCGGAGCTTCACCGGTCAGTTCGTCGTGGGGAAACCAACCGGGATAAGAGGTGGGCACTTTGTGAATGTGGCAAGCTCTGACGAACGATTGAGCTTGCTCCACAAGTGTTTTTCTTTCGCTACTGGCGAACCAGTCGTTTAACGCTGCCGGTGAGTTGAAGCGCAATACCGAAGCCCACACACCCTCGCGGTCAGGGGGTGGCGGCTGCATGTATGAGCCGCGATAGCCGGGCCGTTTTGCCTGAGCAGTTTGAATTTTTTCTGACCAGGCAAAAAATAAATCTTCGCTGCCCGGCTTGAGATCGGTGACGATGGCCGTAGCTACTTCAGCTTCGCAGTCTTGCGAAATTCTATCTGAAATTTTCAGTTGGCAATTTGTATCGGAGCCTGACAGTGCTTCAAGCAGCTCCACGCGCACTGGTGAATTGCGCCAGCTCTGCGCTAAATCTTCAGTGCTGAAGCGTTGTACCAGCTCCCAGCTTGAGCGGTGCGCTCCATTGGGAGCGATGATTTCGCCACTCCAGAAACCAGGAAGTTTTGCAGCGGCTATCTGTAATTTGACAAGTTGCTCAGTTAAAAATGCAGGACTATTGCCAGACAGCAACTCGATAAGAGTGACCACTGCTGCAACTCTTGTCTGATCGGCCGGTTCGACCATGTCCTTCCTCTATTGTTTTGGTACCGCGGGCGGTGTTTTAAAAAAACGGTTACTCTAAGCTTCCGGTGACTGCTTCTACTACTGAGAGCAAATTGCCCGATGCAATGATCGCTTCTGCCTGCGCCATATCGAGATGCATTTCGCGATCTTCTTCTAAGTGAGGAATGATCGTGCGCACATACCGATAAGCGGCTTCTACTCCTATGCCGGCTTTGAGCCCGTGTTTGGCAACGGAGCCCGGAGTAAATTTGGCCGCTGATTTAGATTTGGCACTGGTGACGTGGCCGACATCTGGTACCGCGTCAATTACACCACAGCGCAAGTCGAGGCCCTGAGCGGCGCATAGTAGTTCGATGGCGAGCACCCGGCGCAAGTTGTGCAGAATGGTTTGCGCCTTGCGCGCTGAAATGGTGCCCATAGATACGTGGTCTTCTTGATTGGCCGAGGTGGGAATCGAGTCTACCGAAGCTGGGTGGGCCAGCACTTTATTTTCTGAAACCAGCGCCGCGGCTGTATATTGAGCAATCATGTAGCCCGAATTCAAGCCGCCGTTGCGCGTCAGAAATGCCGGTAGTCCATTTGAAAGAGCAGGGTTAACCAGCCTTTCGGTGCGCCTTTCAGAAATATTTGCCAGTTCGGCCAGGGCGATACCGACATAATCGAGCACTAGAGCCAGCGGTTGGCCGTGGAAATTGCCGCCAGAAATAACCTGGTCGGTAAAGACCAGCGGATTGTCCGTTGCCGCATTAATTTCTATGGTCAACACTTCGCGAGCGTGTTTAAAAGCTTGCCTTGAGGCACCATGCACCTGCGGCATGCAGCGCAGAGAATAGGCATCTTGCACCATGGGGCAGTCTTTGTGACTTTCCATCAGTTCGCTCTCAGCCAGAAGCTTGATCAAGTTAGCGGCTGATGCCTTTTGACCGGGATGCGGCCGCACATCGTGAACTTGAGGAAGAAATGCTTTTTGCGATCCCAGTTGCGCTTCAAGACTCATGGCGCCGATAATGTCTGCCATTTTGGCAAGCCTATCTGCTTCGATCACCGTCAGGCAACCAAGAGCACTCATTACTTGGGTGCCGTTGGTAAGGGCTAAACCTTCTTTGGCTTTGAGCACAACCGGTGTCAGTCCGGCCTTTGCCAGTGCATCTTTGCTGCTTAAAACTTTCCCTTTATACTCAGCGCTGCCTTCACCAATAAGTGTCAGCGCCAGGTGCGAAAGTGGTGCCAGGTCGCCTGAAGCACCCACCGAACCCTGTTGCGGAATCAGGGGATGGACATCGCTATTGAGCAGAGCAACCAGCAGGTCGACCACCTCGGTGCGGATACCGGAAAAACCTTTAGCTAGCGCGTTGGCGCGCAAGACCGTGATTGCTCGCACTGTGCGACTGTCAAATAAATCGCCCATACCGCAAGCGTGGGAAAAAAGAAAATTGCGCTGCAACTGTTCGGTCTGTTCGGGGGCGATGTAGACGTCTTTAAACTTGCCAAAACCGGTAGTGATGCCGTAGACAATCGCTCGCCTCTGCAAAAAGTCTTCTACTATCTGGCGAGAATTGCGCAGTTGTTCTATGGCGAGCTGCGAAAGATTTACCTCGACCTTGCCATCGGCCACGGTCTCTACGTCTTCAATGGTCAAGCTGTGCCCATCAAGTGTCAATTTTTGAGTGCGAGTCCTGGTGCGGCCTGACATTGAACCTCTTGCTCTTGCATGAAAGGAAATCGATAATTTTGATACAGGGCATTATAACTAGCTCTAATCTGATTAAGGTAAGCTCGAAGAGCCATTTGACTTTTCAAGGGGAACATTGATTTGCTGCGGTCGTCCTAAAATAATTATGGCCTTAGTGGGCCTATACAAGAGGCTGAAAGGCGGCTAAGAGCCGGTAGAGGTCTTGGAAAGCATGGTAAGATCAATACCTGGGTGTTCAGGTCTGGCCCCGGAGCCAAGAGCGATGAAAGTTACTAAAAGCACGATTAAATCTAATTTCAGGCTGACCGGCTCAGTTTTAGCTTGCTGCCTTTCGCTGGCCCTGTCGCTGCCTGTTTTTGATCTTATTGCTTTGCCTGCGCAAGCCGCCATCGGTGCGGACGTGCGGCTTGGACAGTTAGAGACCAAATTTTTTAAGCATACTTATCCTAAGGATGAAGAAGCTGTGCGTCTGGAGCGCCTGGAGAAAATGATCTTCGGTGAAAGTCGCACGGGCACAAGCGAAGATCGTCTGAAGAATCTGGCGGCCACTGTGCCCAACCTGGCGGAATCCACTGAGGCTGCAGCGGCGCCGGCAGCTTCTGAAGGTGGTGGAGGCAAAGCGCAGCGCAGCACGAGAAATGTTAATAACGCCGACAGTGATTTAGATTTGACCGAAGAACGCACCAAGAGCAACCGTCCCGGTGGTCAGGTGCTCAGCGGCGAAAGTAAATATCCGGCCGTTACCGCCCTCGAGCAAAATCTCTTTAAAAGAGACTATGCCAGCGAGCCTGTAGGTGACCGTCTCAACCGCCTCGAGTCTAAAGTATTCGGCAAGCCTTCGAAGTTTACCGATATGAGCGAAAGAGTTGACGCTCTCAAAGAAAAAACCAATATTGATATTGCAAAAAAGGCACCTCCTGGAACTGATTGGGTAGACGAAGAAGATGACGATGTCAGCTTCCCTGGCCCAAGGGCGAAAGCCGGCGGCACAACGCCATTTACAAAGAATGATGGATATGGCCGCACCAATAGTGGTGGCGGTTACGGCACCTCGGGCACCAGTTCTTCCAGTGGTGCAGCTTCTGGTGCTTACGGTGTGGGCAGCGGCTCTGCCAGCGGCAGTGCATCCGGTGCTTATGGCATGGGTGGCATGTCTTCCGCCAGTACCTTTGGTACCTCTATGCCGTCTGCGGCTCCAAGACGTCCGCTCAAACCAGCGGGCAAATCTTCCGATAGATTTGACGATGATGAACCAAGCGCTCCAGCAGTGGGTGCCATCGGTTTGAGCAGCCAGGTGACGGCCCTGGAAAATGCGGTTTTAGGCAAAACCTTCAGTCAAGATCCTTTGATCAATCGGGTCGGTCGCTTAGAAGAAACAGTATTTCCCAATAAAACCGATTCGGCAGCAGCCATGAGTCTGCCTGAGCGTGTTAGCAAACTAGTGGCGAAAGTGCCGGTAGCAGCTGCACCACCTAAATCTGCCAGAGCCAAGCGTTCGCTTGATATGGATATGGACGACGATATCGACATGGGAAGCGGTAGCGGGCTCAGTTCGCTTATGGGCGGAAGTGGCGCTCTCAATAATTCGCTCGGTAGCGGCATGACTATGAGTCAGAGCACCCAAACTCGCGGCTCCGGCGGTCTTGGCCGCATCATCAATTCAATCGGCAACATGCTCGGCGGCGGTTATGTCGGCAGTTATGGTATGGCCGGTGGTGGCAGCATGGTCCGTGACCCCGGCACCGGAATGTTGGTCGATACGCTTTCAGGCAATTTGATCAATCCAAGCACCGGTCAGATTGTGGGCCGGTCTACTGGTTACCCATCGCAAGTTTATACCAACGGCATCACTCAATATGGCGGCGGCTACGGCACCGGAATTGGTGGCATGCCGATGGGTATGGGCGTGGGTATGGGCGGTGGTTATGGATATCCTAATGCCATGCAGGGAATTCCTCCATTAGGCGGATACACAGGCTTTAACAATGGCTTCAGTCCTTATGGTTATCCAGCCGGCGGTTATGGAATGAACAATGGCATGGGCGGCATGGGTAGTGGTATTAGATTTGGTGGCAGCAACTTTGGCGTACGCTTCTAGTTGTTCGCAACCAGTTTTTTGAAAGGAAACTTTATTTGCTGCTGCTTGTAGGCGGAACTGGTTTCCTCGGCGTGCCGGTGGTCGAGCTGATGATGGCTCGGGAGTATCCGATACGCCTATTGACGCGCGGTGCCGGCGATTGGAAATCATCCAATCTTTCTCAATATCGCAAACGCGGCATCAATGTCGTTGTGGGCTCGCTGGAAAATGATGACGTATTAGAAAGAGCTTTAGAAGACGTTACCTGTATCGTCAATATTTCAGGCAGTTTTCGCTTAAATGTAGACGGCTCGCGCTCTAGTTCTTACGAATATCTCAATGTCGACCTGGTGGAAAAGCTGACCACCATGGCTAAAGAGAAAGGCATTCAACGTTTTGTGCAAGTCAGTTGTCTGGGAGCCCGTGCCGAATCAAGCAGCGAGTATCTCTCCAGTAAATTCGAGGGCGACGAATTAGTCCGCAAATCTGATCTGTACTGGACTATCCTCCGCCCCTCTTATATGTTCGGTGAGCGTTTTCCTTATGTGGAAATGATTAAACCGCTGGTCACTTTCAAACCGGTTCTGCCGGTGGTGGGCAGTGGCTTAAACATGTTGATGCCGGTTCATGTGGACGAAGTGGCCAGATGCGTCGTTGAATGCATCTACATGAAAGAATCTACCGGTCGGGTGTTGGAAATTGTCGGCCCTAAAGAATATTCGCTGGTGGAGATGCTCGAGACTATTCGTTTTGAGTTCGGCCTCTCCGGGACCACCATGACAATTCCCAGCCAGGTCTCTGGCAAAGCTTTTGAGATGGCCACCAAAGTGCTGCCCAAAAACACCATCACTTTAGAGTTGGCTCAGATTTTGATCGCTGATTCTTTCAGTTCCTCTCAGGAAGCTCATGACTTGTTCGGCCTGGAAGGCCGGCACCTTGAAGATTATTTACATGACATCGTGGCAAATTTGCGTAAGCACAAGTAGTGGCCCGTAAATGTGATAACGTTTTTGCTGTAGATGCGGTTTTAAGTTTGAGGATTTGGCAATGATTAGACTGAGCAAACCTGTACAGGTTCTCGAATGGGGCGAAGGCACCAATACCACTAATCAGCGCTGGGAAGAAATCGCCAAGGGCCGTCTTTCAGGCAAACCGAAGACCGTTGCCGGGCTGACAAGTATTGTCATCGAAGTGGAAGGCTCCATCAACCGCAAGAATGAGAAAAACGATTACGTCAAAGTGATGCAGCAAGGTGAGGGCATGACGCCTCACTCTACATCATGGGGCGAAGTTGCCATGGGCACCATCAAAAGCGTCAACAATCAGAGCGGCAAAACTCTTGTTACTGTTGAAGTCACTGCCGCTGTTAAGTTCAGCAAATAGAAATTTTGATCTGAACTGTATACGTTTGAGTGAGTTTTCAAAACTAAAACGTTATCGTTTCATTTTTCAAAAACAAAACGTATACGTTCTATTTTTCAGGCTATCTAAACCATTGAGCAAAAGTGGTAATTTTCGAATTCAGACCGATTTTGCCGAGCAACACTGGCTTGTCACCTTGTCCTGCATACTGCACTATTCGTCCTGACTTGTTGATAATGGCGCAGGGGCCGGTGTTGGCGGCAAAGAGACAATAGCGTCTATTTTCAATTGAGCGCAATACAGAGAAAGCCACCATCTGATCACCGCAATCAGATTTGTGAAACCAGGCCAGGTCAGAAATATTGGCCAGCACCTGGCCACCGGCGCGGCAACTGGCCGCTGTCACTTCTGGTGAAATTGATTCGAAGCAAATCAGCGGCGCAACTTTGCCGCTAGATAGGGCCAGAACCACAGGTTCTTTACCAGCGGCAAAACCACCACCGGCGGGGGTATTGGTCCAGCGTTTGACCCATTCCGGCAGATAATGCACCATAAGCGGCGTGTATTCGCCAATAGGAACAAGAAAGCGCTTGTGGTAAACCTCGCTTAAAACGATGCCACCGCTTGTGATGCCATAGGCGGCATTGAAAGGTCTTTTAGCGGCGCTGAGATCCATGGAACCTAAGACCAGATCAAGGCGTTTTGTATAAGCTTTATTTTTCAGCCAGTTGAGCACACCGGGCTGATCTCGCAGATATGTAGGCAGCGCCCCTTCGGCTAATACTACTAGCTGATCGTGACAATCGTATTCGGTTAAAAGCTTGTTGTAATTTTCGAGCAAGTCTTCAATGGTGAAGCGGTGCACTGTTTTTTGCATGTCGATATTGATACCGCCTTGCACTAAAGCCGTGCTGACGATGTCATCATTGGTGGGCAATGCTTTTTCTTCAAAATATCCGGCGGTAAAAATCAACGCTGCTGCCACTGCTGTAAATAAGCAGTGGAAAGCAGACGTGACCTTGTTTTCAGCCGCAATGGTTCTAAATTTGTTTTTGCCGACAGTGGTGGCAACGAGTGAGGCGATGGTGACATTGACCGCCACAATCAGGGCGCATATGCCCACTCCACCTATAATCGAGGCGCATTGCAATAATTGGGGCTGCTGATATTGCGTGTATTCGAGCATGCTCCAGGGCACACCCATAAGATCAGGCATGTTGCCCAATTTGTTGACGATTAAGACCCAGAGCAAAGGCAAAAGTAGAATGGGCCAGTTGATAAAACCGCGGCCCTTTTTTGTCAATTTGAAAGACGATTTAAGTGGCAGTCTGGCCACAATTGCGGCAAAGAGTAAAAAAGCAAGCGCCTGATGGGTGGCCGTAATCAGCCAGGCCAGCATAGCTAACAAGTAGCCATAGATACCGGTAAATCCAAGCCAATCGAGAGGTGCCAGGTTAAGGTACCAGTGCAGGTAAGTGAGGTTGTAAGCCAGGCCGAAGCAGAAAGCAAGCAGAATTTGTTTGATATAACGGTTATTGCTGTAGATAAAAAGAAAGAGTGGCGCCAGAGCAAACCAGGCCAGATACCACTGGTTAAATCCTGGCGATGCCAGACCTAACAGCCCTCCGGCAGCCAGGGCGGCCAACCACTGCCCTGGCGCAAAGACAAATTGCTTCGCTGCCCCCGTAGTCGGTAATTTTGCCGTTCTTTTTTTAGCCGCCACTGCTTGCCGTCATCTCTTTGAATAGAAAAAAGATGGAGTGATTTAGACCACTCCATCTTTTTCAATTAGTTAACTGATCGATAATCAAAGTATCAGCTGTCTTTTTTGTCTTTATCTTTTTCTTTAGGCTCTTTTACTGGAGCGCCGCTAGTAGCGAGTTGCGTTTTAATTCGCACTTCGATTTCTTTGAGCATTTCAGGATGGGCTTCGAGGAAAGTTCTGGCCTGGTCGCGTCCCTGGCCGATTCTTTCTTCTTTGTAGCTGAACCAGGTGCCTGATTTCTTGACGATATCCATTTCAGCGCCCATATCGAGCAAGCAACCGGCCGTGTTGATACCACGTCCGTAAATAATGTCAAATTCGGCGATGCGGAAAGGTGGTGCGCATTTGTTTTTAACAACTTTGACTTTGACGCGGTTGCCGATTTCAACGCCATCTTTTTTCAATGTCTCGATTTTGCGGATGTCGAGTCTAATGGAAGCGTAGAATTTAAGGGCGTTGCCACCAGTGGTGGTTTCAGGATTGCCGTACATGACACCGATTTTCTGGCGCAACTGGTTGATGAAAATGATGGATGTATGAGTTTTGCTGACGATGGCTGTCAGTTTGCGCAGAGCCTGGCTCATTAAGCGGGCTTGCAAACCGGGCAGACTGTCACCCATTTCGCCTTCAATTTCAGCTTTCGGTACCAGTGCTGCCACTGAGTCGACGATGATCAAATCGACGGCTCCGGAACGCACTAATTGCTCAGTGATTTCCAGGGCTTGTTCGCCGGTATCTGGTTGCGAAATTAAGAGCTCGTCTACGTTTACGCCGAGGGCGCGGGCATAATCTGGGTCCATCGCATGCTCGGCGTCAACGATAGCGGCAATGCCACCAAGTTTTTGCACTTCAGCCGCAACGTGTTGCGCCAGAGTGGTTTTACCTGAAGACTCCGGTCCGTAGATTTCGATGATTCTGCCGCGGGGCAAACCACCGACGCCGAGAGCGACGTCGAGAGTGATGGCGCCTGTAGGCACGGCTTCAATCTGGTTGTTGCGTGAATCGCCCAATTTCATGATTGAGCCGTCGCCGTATTGCTTTTTAATAGAATCGAGGGCTAAGCCCAGAGCTTTGAGGCGTTCTGCAGAAGGAGCGTGACTTTTGCTTTTGTCTTCGTTACCAGAGGTATCTTTGACTCTGGCGACTTTTTCAATCGGCGCCTTTTCTTGTTTGTCCACTGCTTTCTCTTTTGTCTGTAATGCCATATTAAATCTCCTCACATCATAAATCTAAAAATAGTTGAGCTGAAAAAGCCAAGCTGACAACCGTGGGCAACAGAACAGCAGAGCGTTTATTTCGAAAATAGACTGGTACGGAAAATCTGCAGAAATTTTCGCGTACCAGCAAATTATAACGGTTTTGCCAGCCTGCACAGATAAAAAGTAAGCACAACCCGCATGCCGTCTGGTGTATATGCGATCGGTTGATTGCGCGGGGTGCACTTTATGTGTTTCCGGCCTTTTATCTCCGCGGCTCGCCTGATTTCAGTTAGAAAAGGGGGGCTGAGGGTATAAAAAGGTTGGTACCCAACAAATTTTGTTCGAAGGGTATTACAGATAACGTTTATTTCCCTGGCAAAGTTCAATTTTGCCGGCCCTTTTCTCATGAATTGACGCAAACTTAAGGAGGTCTTCGATGAAAAGTGCTCAGAGGCTATTTAGCTTAAGGCACGCCGAGATCTTCGAAGCGTTTAATCCGGTTGAGCTTGGCCGCCTGCTCGGCATCTTAGAAGAGCTGGAACTGCCCAAGCACCACACAATTTTCTCCCCCGGCGGCCCCTGCGATGCCATCTATTTTATAGAGAAGGGCAGAGTCAGGGTAACTCGCCTCTCCACTGAAGGCAAGACGGTGATTCTGGCACTGCTCGGACCCGGCGACATGATTGGTGAAGCCGCCTGGGAAAATACCGAACACGACAGCTATGCTGAAACACTTGAAGACTCGAGAGTTTATCAGATCAGCCGCGAAGCCTTTCTCAGCTTGGTGCGAGAGAATCCCGAGTTCGGCCTGCGCTTTATCGGCGTTATTGGCGAGCGCCTCAAGCAAGCCAATGCCCGCATCGAAGACCTGGTCTTCCGTCAGGTACCAAGCCGGGTAGCGCGCCTGCTGCTCACCTTGGCCGATACTCATGGCAAGGTCACTCCCCATGGCGTCAGAGTAGAGTTTCCCCTGACCCACCAGGAGATTGCCGATATGGTCGGCTCTTCGCGAGTGACCGTCACCCAAATTCTCAATCGCTTTAAAGACAGTCACTGGATTGACGTCGAATCGAAGCGGGTGACCATCCATAATATGAATGCTCTTGAAGAGATGGTTCGCGGCAATTAAATATTGCCCTCGCAGAGTGTTAATATTGAGGCTCATGTGCCCGTAGCTCAGCTGGATAGAGCGTCGGTCTCCGAAGCCGAAGGCCTTGAGTTCGAATCTCAACGGGCACAATTTTTGCTACATCAGATAAACCTTGTCAGAAAGAACTATTGAGCTAGTTACCGGCCCTTATCGTTCCGGCAAATCAATCTGGTTGTTAAACCAGGTGGTGGCGCATTGTCGCCAGAAAATGCTCAGCGGCAAACAGGCTATCATCACCGTGCCTTCTCACCGCTATAAAAAGCTGGTAGAAGAGCGGCTTTCGGCGATTGTTGTGGGCGATCACTTCAATCGCACCGATCAAGGTGAAGCTGATGGTGCTGGCTTCGGTTCTAGTTCTAGTTCTAGTTCAGATTTACCTGCCAGAGCTGGTCTGGTGGGTCTTAAAATTTTGCCTTTCTATGACCTCTGCCACCAGATGTTGCGGCAGGCGGGATGCGGTTTCCGTTTAATTCCGGACAGCATTCGCCCGGCCATTCTGGTCAAAGCCATAGAGAAAGTCAAAGCCTCAGGACGGCTGACGGGCCTCGAATCAATTGCCGATTTCGCCGGCACCCATGCTTTTATGCTCGAATTGATCGACGAGTTAGAGCGAGCTGGTTTCTCGCCGGCCGAAGTGATCTCGCAGCTTAAAAAGGTGGCTGCCAGCGACGCTCGCTACATGGAACTCGGTCGTGTGTACGAAGCATACTGGCTGGAACTCGAGAGTTTGAATGTTTTTGACGAACGCAAATTAGCTTACAAAACCCGAGAAATTTTAAATAAGCTCGATCCCAATTTGCTCAATATCGGTCTGGTGGCCACCGATGGTTTTGACCGCTTCAATCGGCTGCAGCTGCAGGTTTTGAGTGGAATAGCGAGACAGTCTGAGCGCAATATTATTGCCTTTGACTATGTTGCAGATGAGCCTAATTATTCATGGAAAGGTAAATCAATCAAAGAAATGAAAGAGGCTTTTGGCGGCGCTTTGCAGCAAACTGTCTTTCACCTTGATAGTGGCATCAAAAAAGCAGAAGTGATTAATTTTAAAACTCTTGACCGCTTGATGGAAATGGAAGAAATTGCTCGCGAGGCAAAAAAATGTCTGGTGGAGGGCTATGCCGCCGACGAAATTATTGTGGTGGCAAGATCGCTCAGCCCTTATATAACCGCTATACGTGCCGCTTTTGATCGCGCTAAAATAAATTATTTTCTTGACCAACCAATTGAACTCGGTAGTCTTCCTCTGGTGCGATATCTGCGTCGTCTTTTGCAGTTGCCCATCTCTGATTTTGGCAGGCAAGATGTGGTGCGCACTATTGCCAGTCCATTTTTTAATCGCGCCTACCTCGGTCTGTCGTCTGCTGAAATTGAAGAAATACACGATCAGTCGCTCAGCTCTTTGACTGTCAAAGGTGCATCCGATTGGCACTGGGCCTTGAAGCTGGGGAAATTGATTGAACGCCTTTCTTTGAAGCGCAATGCTCAAGCTATTTTTGCCGAGAAGAGTTTGACTGAGCACGTGGCGTTTGTCGAAGATTTGATTGATGATCTTTTGATTTTGCCCAATGATGAAGAATTCAGCGATCCGCTAGTGAGCTGGGAAGAGCACCAGGCTCTATTTGAATTCAGACAGGTGTTGGCTAATCTGGTGCTGGAAGAAAGTCTTCTCGTCCATGCTTACGGCCCTCAACTGCAAACCTATCCGGCTTTCTTCAAAAGATTAGAGCATGTGCTTGAGCGGGCCAATTTCAGAAGACCCAAAATCAGTAAAGAAGCAATCACCGTATGTAGTGCAGATCTTGTGCCTAACCGCCGCTACAAAGTGATTATCATGGCCGGTTTAAACGAAGGCGAGTTTCCCAGGCGCTCTGATCAAGCAGGCTTCCTTAGTCGCGATGAAGTGCGCAAGTGGCTTTCATACGGCATCGATATTGAAAATCCTCGCCATCATCAATCTTTCGAACCTTCTCTCTACGAATCTTTAGTCGAACGCGCCAGCCACAAACTATGCCAATCTTGTCCAGTTTATGAGATGAGCGGTGAAGAGTTATTGCCCTCCTTTTTCCTCACCCGTGGTGATGAAGCCATGGCCAGGCAGATTACTTTTCGCGCTCCACGAGTTGATGCGCTCCTGGCGCCAACATCAGCGCAAGAATTTGGCGCAGGATGGCTCTGGCTCAGTGGTCGGCGGGCCATGGCCAATGTAGCAAATTTACCGTTGAGCGTACGTCAATTTTTGGCGGGCCTAGAATTACCGTTTGCCACGGTGCAGGCGCGCACTGAAGCACGCCGTGGCCCCCTGGGTGAACTCAATGGCAAGCTCAACGAACAGGTGGGTCTTGGTTTAATCAGTGTCAAAACTCCTGAAATGTGGAGCGTCAGCAAACTCAACGATTACGGTAAATGCCCGTTCCGGTTCTGGGTTTCGCACATGCTTAGAATCGGTCCGGTAGAAGAGCCTGAGCTCGGCCTTGATGCTCGGCTACTAGGTGAGGTTTATCACAAGGCCCTAGAATTTTTCTATCTCGATTTGCAAAACAAATCGCTCAGTATTCTTGATACTGATCACGAGCGCATCCAGTCACTCTTTGAGCAGAGTATCGAACAAGCGATAGAGTGGCTCGAGCAGAGCCGCAAATTCCGCCGCACAGATTTCTGGCAATACGAGAAAAAAGAAATCTCTTTTCGTCTCAAACGCTTTTTTGTCAAAGAAAAAGAACGTGCGAACAAAAGCAACGGCGAGTTTGTACCCACCTATTTTGAAAAAGGATTTGGCTTTAAAGATGGTGACTCTGCTCCAGCACTGGTTTTGCGCAGCAATGGCGGTGAAATCAGAATGCACGGTCGCGTCGATCGCATCGACGTAGCCCGCGACGGACGGGTTAAAGTTATTGATTATAAATCAGGATCTGCGGCAATCAGTAAAAGAGAAACTGTAGCCGGGCGAAACATGCAACTGCCTGTTTATGCCATGGCTGTGCAACAGGCCATACTGGGCAATGCCAATGTTCAAGTGAAGAGTGGACAGTTCCTCAGTTTCTCATCCGGCGATCAAACCGGCATGCTCGACTTTCAAGATGGCGAAGATTATATCGGCCTGACCCAGAACTATATCGGTGAATTTGTGGGCGCCATCAAAAATGGTGACTTCAGCGTCAGCCCGAGCAGCCCTGATTCTTGCAAACATTGTGACCACAAACAACTTTGTCGCATTACCGAACTGGGTGGAGATTGACTATGCTGACTGAGCAACAAAAACAAGCCGTCGACATGGTAGATAAAAATGTGCTGGTATCTGCCGGTGCCGGCTCGGGCAAAACCCATGTGTTGGTTGAGCGTTATGTTGAAACTCTGCGCCGTTATCCTGAATGCAGCCTGGCCAATATTATCGCTGTAACTTTTACTCGCAAAGCCGCGGCCGAGATGCGCACGCGACTTAAAGCCCGTTTTCTGGCCCTCAGTCAAGAAGTTTTAGAACAAGAAGCGGAGCGCGAGCGCTGGCTTGGTTGTCTGGCAGAGGTAGACAGCGCGCGCATCGGCACCATTCACTCTTTGTGCGAGGCCATACTTAAAAGCCATCCGGCCGACTGCGGTATCGACCCGCAATTTGAAGTATTAGATGAGTTGAATCAAGCCGAACTTTTGCAAGCCAGCATCGAGGGAGCACTCAGGACTGTTATTGAACAATCGCAGGCAGGCGACATCTCGTATGAGCATGATTTGTTGCAAGATTTTTCAATTGGCGAAGTGCAGACTCAGCTCAATCGCCTGATTAAAGGGTCGATGCAGTTCAGGCAATCTTGCAATGCCTTTAATGATTTAACGGTAGAAGCAATGCGCGCTCAGGCCGAAAAAGTACTGGCCGAAATTCACCGGGGCGCATTGTCGACTCTTTCAAGCAATCGTGATTTCAACCGCTCGTTCGATTATTTGCGAGCGAACTCAATGCCCGATCTGGCTAATAAGTTAAACCCAGTGCGGGAAGAGCTGCTTGGTTATTGCCAGGATCTTTTTGCTGACGGCACCGGTGGTGATGTAATCGATAGCTCAAGGTGGCAGGCTTTGCTTGCCATTGCCACAATAACTATCGGCAATATCGGCGGCAACAAACCTGATGCCAAAGATTTGCGCCGAGCTTTAATAACTATGCGCGACCAGGCAAAAGTAATAGCAGGCAAAATCCCCTCAGCTCTCAACGGCGAGGACGAAAAAGGTTTCGCTCTGGCTTTAGGCATGATCAAATTGTTTGAGCGAGCTCTGGCTCTTTATCAAGCACATAAACGCGATCTCACAGCAGTTGATTACAATGACCTGATTAGCCTGGCCTGCCAGTGTCTAGAAAAAGAAGGCAGTCAATCGCGCGCTTACTTCAATGAAAAACTTCAAGCTCTTTTAGTAGACGAGTTTCAAGATACTAACGATATGCAAGCCACCATGCTTTCGCTTCTGGCCGGCGCTAAAACCCGCGTGTTTTTAATCGGCGACGACAAGCAATCGATATTTAAATTCCAGGGCGCTGACGTTGCCACTTTCAATAAATGGAAATTGCTATTCAAAAACGAAACCTCATCTTTGACCGGCTCTTCAATTG
>JADYXQ010000255.1 GCA_021772135.1 Candidatus Obscuribacter sp. | reverse complement strand
CTTAAGCAACTGCATTCAAAACCGGATACCCCTTTTTGGCAAGACCTCTTGTCGCATATTTAGACCATATGCTGCTCGTTTGCTTGTCGCTCTACACTCTCCGGCTGTGGCTGTCTCTGGTTCTGTGCAGAGCGGCGTCTTTAACTTCGTCCTCGTCAAGGCAACAGCTAGCAGCCAGGCGAAGAAGAAGAAATAAGTAATTCCGTGCAGGAAGCGCTTGGGTCGAGCTTTGGCTCACTCAAGTGCTTCTTTTTTGGTCGCTTCTACTACGCTATATCAAAGCTTAACTTTAGCCACAGTGTTGCCAGGGCAAGAATGAAAATTTTCACTGCTTTACTTTATGCTCAAGGCTGTTTCTAAAACTTTGGCATAGAAATCTTCGCCCTGATCGTTGATGACGATAAAGGCAGGAAAATCTTCTATTTCCACGCGGTGAACGGCTTCCATGCCCAGTTCGGGATAATCTATAATTTCGACTTTGCGAATAGAATCTTTGGCCAGTCTTGCTGCGGCACCACCAATGGTGCCCAGATAGAAGCCGCCATATTTTCCGCAGGCTTCTCTGACGTTTTTGCCGCGATTGCCTTTTGCCAGTGTAATCAAGCTGCCGCCGCGACTCATGAGCAAATCGGCGTATGAATCCATGCGTCCGGCTGTGGTCGGGCCAAAAGATCCAGACGCGTAACCTTCGGGGGTCTTCGCCGGACCGGCATAATAAATGGGATGCTGGCGAATGTAGTCAGGTAAATCTTCGCCGCGGTCTATCAGTTCTTTCCATTTTGCATGGGCAATGTCACGACCGACAATCAATGTTCCTTTAAGCATCAGCCGCGTACCGGGAGGCTTTCCGGCAAGGCTGGCACGAATTTCAGCCATTGGTTTGGTCAAGTCGACATGGATAGTTTCAGAAGCCAGCTCGTTGGTTTCTACCTCAGGTAAAAAGCGGGCCGGATCCTGTTCCAGTTCTTCCAACCATAAGCCGCCTTTGTCGATTCTACCCATGATCTGACGGTCGGCGCTGCATGATACGCCGATACCGATAGGCAGACTGGCACCGTGTCTTGGGAGCCTGATGACACGCACGTCATGACAGAAATATTTGCCGCCGAACTGAGCACCGATGCCTGAATTGCGCGTGATCGCCAGTACTTCTTTTTCAAGTTCGAGGTCGCGGAAAGCACGACCGCTTTTATCGCCTTCGGTGGGAAGGTTATCGAGGTAGTGGCAACTGGCCAGTTTGACGGTCTTGAGGGTAAGTTCAGCGGAAAGTCCGCCGATGACAATGGCTAAGTGATATGGAGGGCAAGCGGAGGTGCCCAGAGATGCAATTTTTTCAGTCAATAATTTGGCCAGCGAAGCAGGATTTAAAACCGATTTGGTTTCTTGCATCAAATAGGTTTTGTTGGCTGAGCCGCCTCCTTTAGCGATAAATAGAAATTCGTAAGTATCGCCAGGGTCGCTATAAATTTCAATTTGCGCCGGTAAATTGCTGCCGGTGTTCGCTTCTTGGTACATGCTCAATGGCGCCATCTGGCTGTAGCGTAAATTGCATTCGCTGTAGGTTTTTTTGATACCTTCGGCAATAGCAGCGGCATCGTCACTGTCTGTCCAAACGTGATCGCCCTTGTGAGCGGTAACTATTGCTGTGCCTGTGTCTTGACACATGGGCAAAGTGCCGCCGGCAGCAATGGCGGCATTTTTTAAAAGTTCAAGGGCGACAAATTTGTCGTTTGAAGAAGCTTCGCTATCATCAAGAATTGATTTGAGCATTTCCAGGTGGCTGGTGCGCAACATGTGCGAAACATCCTTAAAAGCGGCATTTGCAAGTTTGGTCAGCGCTTCTGGTTTAACCACCAGCATCTGCCGGCCGTTCCATTCTTCACTGCTGACAAATTCTTTACCCAGGGGGCGATACTTGGTTGAGTCTTTGCCAAGATGAAAGATGCTGGCTGTACTTTGCGACATTTTGTTTGTCCTGTATGCGATTTTGAATTGACCTACATTATGGCGCGAGATTGCTGTGGCGGCCCTGATGGCAAGGAATATTCAATATTTGGGAGGGTTTTCGGCCGTGCCTGCCTGTGGTCTTATTTATTCGCCTAAGGAATTTTACAACTTAACGGTTGTGAAAAAATACAACTCGTAGGTTGTAGAATTTCTTAGCTTTTTTTTCAGGCATGGTGCCTTTTGTAAACTCTATAGCCACTAGCAGGGAGTCCGCGTCAGCGGCTGTCCCTGCTAGTACAAATTATCACGAGTTATCTTTGCAAACTATTAGCGGCCGCTACTTGCGCCAGCCATTTGCCGCTGTTTTTCACAGTACGCTCCTGGCTTTCGAAGTCTACATAAATAATGCCGAAGCGCCTGGCGTAACCTTCGGCCCATTCGAAATTATCCAGCAGTGACCAGGCAAAATAACCTTGCACGTCCACACCGTCGGCGATGGCAAGTCCGACTTGCTCAATGTGCGTGGCCAGGTAATTAAGGCGCCTTGGATCATCCACGACACCGTCCACCAGCTTGTCTTCGAAAGCCGCGCCATTTTCGGTGACATAGATTTTGGGCAAGTAAGCGTCGCGGTAGTCTTTATCAATGCGCGTGAGCAGAGTGCGCAGAGCCGGCGCGTAGACTTCCCAGCCCATCTGGGTATACTCGTGGCCGTCAATAGGCGAGGGGATGGGGGCGTTTGATACCACACTGCGCATGTAGTAATTGATGCCCAGATAATCCATCGGTTGATTGATGATAGCCAGATCTTCAGGCTCGATTTCAGCTATGTCATCGGTTACACCCGGCCCGTAAACGCCACGTAGCAGCGGATCGAGGTAGTATCCGCAGTCGCGACGCCAACCGGCTTCTGCCTTTTTTACATCCTCGTCGTTTTGTGGATGCAATGGTTCGGTAATGGTTAAGTTGAGCACAATACCCAGCTCGATGGCTTGCTGTGCAGCGGCGCGAGCGGCTATGCAAGCCAGTCCGTGGGCCAACAGCAAATTGTGTGCCACTTGAGCGGCGGCTTTATCATCTTTCAGACCCGGTGCATGAATGCCCCATGCGTAGCCAAGAAAAGTGGTGCACCAGGGTTCGTTGAATGTAGTCCAGAACTTCACCCGATCACCATAACGCTCCACCATTTTTGCGGCGTAGTCGGCAAACAATTTGCAGACTTCTCGATTGGTCCAACCGCCTATGTCCTGCAATTCCTGGGGCAAATCCCAGTGGTAAAGCGTGATATAAGGCTCAAGACCGGCCCTCAACAAAGCATCGATTTTCCGGTCGTAAAAATCCATACCAGCTTCGTTAAATGCACCGCGCCCGCCAGGTTGCACCCTCGGCCAGGCAATGGAGAAGCGATAAGCGTTGAGGTTGAGCTTGCGAGCCAGTTCAATATCTTCGGCGAAGCGGTGGTATTGATTGCAAGCGACATCACCGTTTTCGTCACTGGCCACTTTGCCCGGTGTATGGCTGAAGCGATCCCAAATCGATTCGCCCTTGCCATCGGCGTTCCATGCGCCTTCCACCTGATAGGCGGAAGTACCGGTGCCCCAGACGAAATCTCTGGGGAAAACAAAATTAGCGGGTAGCCTGTCGTTCACTGAAACTCCCTACTGTTGTACACAGAGTTTACGACGAATCTAGATCAAAATTTTGCCCACGAAACTCAGCAGTGATTCTTTTTTATCTTGGTTCATTGGCGTGCCTCATTCTTGTAATCGCTTGTCGCATAAAGCTTCCACTCACCATTATCAGTCTGGCCACGCTCAGTCGCTGCTGTTCACTGAGATCGCTTAGGAGAAATTATTGCCAGCGCAGCGTGGTCACTGAATCGGGCGCAAGTGCGATGGCATCAGACTTGCGCCCACCCTCTTGCAAGATGATGTTGCGGGTCGCACCGCTATTGGTGACAACCATGACTTTCTCGCCGCCTTCGTTCTCGAAGGCAACGTGAGACAAGTCAGGCGAGTCAGCTTCGCCGCCGGTGCCGCTTTTGTTGGTTGTGGATTCAATGCGCGTGGCTCCGCGCTTAATGTAGCGCGAATATTGAGCCAGAGCCCAGTACTGACCGCTGTAAGTTACGGCTTTAGTAGTGGAGTTAACAGTGACAAGACCGCCGCAAGGGAATGGCCCGATGTTAGGTCTTCCCTGTTCGTCCAGGGCGAGATTCCACACAGTGATACCGCGGCACCAGTTGCGCAGATTGCCGGTGAAAGTCTTGCTCCAATTGCTCCAGTCAGTGCCGTAGTCGGAATTAGTGTAGTCGGGGCCGCCTTCGGTCCAGAACATGTCGATATCCGGATAGCTGTCGTGCACCGTCGTCATGCGCCAGGCGTCACCAACATAACCGTGCCAGGCCACTCCGGTGACGTACTGACGCAGACCCACAGCTTCTAGAGAAGCCAGTGCGCGGCCCCAGAGATTGTAGTTGTGATCGATGATCCATACTTTGGTTGGTAGTTTGGCATCGGTCAGGGCCGGCCCGAGATGATAGCGCACAAAGTCCACTTCGTACTCTTGCGGCCAGGTGCAGGCGGGCATGCGACCATCTTGATCGGTGTCCACTTCGTTTTGCACGGTGACGGCCTGAACGGGCACGCCTTCTTTGGCATAAGCCTTCAAGAATTTCGTGAAATATTGGGCGTAGGCGGGCATGTGAATGCGCTGCATGTTGCCGCCGAGCATCGACTTATTCGATTTCATCCAGCCAGGTGGGCTCCATGGTGAAGAGAACAAGAAAAGGTCGGCATTGACTGTTCGCGCTTGCCGCAGCATCGGCAAAATGTATTTCTTATCGTGGGCGATGGAAAAGTGCTTCAAGTCAGGATCAGCTTCGCCATCGCTGTAGCTGTAGAGATGAGTGGCGTAATCACTGGCCCCAATGCAAGTGCGGCAAAGGTTGAGATTGAGTGCGGTGGGGGCAAAAAGTTCGTGAAAAAGCTTGCCGCGCTCAACTGTAGACATCTGGTCGAACATGCAGCAAGCCGAGTCTGTGAAAGCACCACCAAAACCTAGAATTTTCTGAAACTTTTTGTTGGGCTCGACAACGATGGTATCAGCTATCACCTGGGTAGGAGACGGTGTCGCTTGCCAGAGAATCGAGCTTTCGCTATTGCGCTTTTCAGCGCTGGTGGTAGAAATTGCGATCGTGACGGGCGCTTTCGACTTCTCTTGAGCGATGGCGGCGCCGACGTTGCCGTTTTTCGCCATGGCACGACTGCGCAAAACCGGCAGGAACCAGAAAAGTGTGACGGCAGCAAGAGTGAGTAAGGCGATGACTTTAGCAGTCATGTAGGTGGTCCTCTCGGTTCGCTGAGCTTTTGCTCCAGCGGTTTTAACGATACCTGTTTAAGGTGCGTTAGGGTTGGATTGGATTTTTAAATGCTTTGAATTTCTTGCATCAGGACGGCAGCTTTCTCTTGTCAAGAAAACGATTGACGGGAAAAAAGGTTGTTGAACATGAGCATCATAGACCTTGATGTTACGCCACTCTTAATGGACTGGCAGACATAAAGCGGCTGTCACGATGGCCAGACCTTGAACTGTTGCGGCTGGCTCCTGATTGACATCGCGGTGACGCGAACACGTGACAGTCTGAGCCGCTTTTCCTAGTTTTAGTATTCAGTTATGGCCTTGTACATCTGCGCTGGCTGCGCTAAGTGCATTGGCAATTGTGCTTTGGCTGGCATAGTTCCTCTGAGATGAAAATCGCTGGAGAGAATTTCTTGTGTTTTTCTGACAAAGCCGCAGACATTCGCCCTGTTTGGATTTACGGAAAATATTGCGTTTTGTAAAGGGCTGGGCTGGCGTGCGCGTTACTTTTAATTACTAGGTTGCCAAGTTCTGCCCGCGTTAAAACTAAATACACTCTCTTTTCTCCTTCTATACCAGAAATAACTTCTCGAATATTTGCCTCTCCACTATTTCCCCAATCTCTCGAACCACGGTAGTGGCTCGGGCTGTTTTTGCGCGGAAATGGCAGGCATTTTTCAACCTCTTGCAAGGAGTTTGTCATGTCAAAAAATCTCACCCCCATTGCCGACTCAGACAGCGCGGCTTCTGGTCGCCAGTTGTTTCACGCCATCTGGGAGCTGGTCCAAAAACAGTTCTATGACCGCTCGCGTTTGGTAGCTCTCAACTGGGTCGAACAAAAGCATCGCTTCGATAGTCGCATTGTCGACGATGCCAGTGCTATCGCCTTCGCCAAAATCTTGCTGCAGACTCTCGGTGATCGTTTCACTCGGGTGATGGAGCAGGTTGAAGTGGAGAGCAAGGCCGCCGATCTGGTGAACGATGAGCTTTTCGCTTACAACAAGGTGATGGATAATAACATCGGCTATATCGGCATCGCTTCGTTTTCGCATAGCGACATCGTCGAGCAGGTGCGTGAGCGCCTGGAAGGTGTGGCTCACTGCCAGGCATTTGTGGTGGATTTGCGCGGCAACAGCGGCGGACTGATCAACAAAACCGCCAATGTGCTCGAGTTGTTCATCGATGAAGGCGAAATCTGTTTCATCGAGACACCAACTGAAGCCGGCCTGCAAGAGCGTTTTGTGGGTTTCACACACGAACACTTCGTCACTTACACCGAAGAAACAGGCAAAGAACCGGAGAAGTTTCTCTACCTGCGTCGGCCCCCGATGATTGCCGGTAAGCCTATGGTTGTGCTGATTGACGGCGACACGGCCAGCTCTGCCGAATTGTTCACCGCAGCGCTTCTGGCCAGCGGCCAAGACGGCAGCATCACCGCCATGGGCACCAAATCTAGTGGCAAGGGCATCGGCCAGGAAGACGTTGACGTCCTGGGAAAAGTAACCATCAAAATCAGCTGCCTGCGCTTCCTTTCTCCTGACCAGAAGTGGTTTGGTGATTGCGGGCAGACTGTCAATGACGGTATTGTCGCCGACATCCAGTTCGAGGATGATGGTGAAAATGTCAAAGCGGTGGTGGAAGCTGCGGCGAGTCATTTGCTCGCTTATCTGGCTAAACCGGTTGTTCTGCCTGTTGCCAACCCTGTGGCTGCATAGCTAAATGTCTGGAAAGCTGCTCTCGGGAGCACTTTCCGGACATTCTTTTTCCTTTTTTTTTAGTCTTTTTCTACTATGTTGTGTAGCTAGTTAAAATTGGCTTGTTGATTTACTTGTTTGACGAGTTCTTGCTATTCACTTTCAAATTTACGCAGCAGGTCTCGAAGACCTTCAGGGGCACTGCCACAATCTCCTCTGGCTATAGCTGTGAGCAAAGCCAGGTCTTGAGAATCCAGCTGAGCAGACGGCGCTCGTCTGGCGAAATGTTGCCCTCTACCGGGGGTATTAAAAAAGCGCAGTAACTGGTTGGCGACTCGTGGGTGGATCCATGCTTTTCCATTTGCCATCAGTTCCAGCGCTTCAATTAACAAAGAGTCCGAACTATCCTTAAAACAATAACCGTCGGCTCCGGCTGCCATGGCCGCCATGATTACGTCCACTTCTTCGTGCGAGCTGCGCATCAGAATACGAGACGGCCAGCCGTTTTTCTTAATCCGACTGAGACATTCGATACCGTCGATATCGGGGAGTCCAACATCAAGTAGAACCACATCTGGTGCCAAGGTCTCTATCAGTTCTAGTGCTTCGAGGCCGTTCTGCGCCTCGCCAACCACAGCAATAGTCGGCCACTGTTGCAGCACCATTTTTAGACCAACCAGGGTGATCAAATGATCTTCAACAATTAGTACATTTATTGACTTCATGCGTCGACAGTGTTGAAATGATACGGAATGGAAAAGGAAAATTTACAGTATCCCGGCTCGCTCTCACAGCTGATCTGCCCGCGATGAGCCTCCACAATTTTTTTACTGAGATAAAGTCCAAGACCAATACTTTGAGAATATTTTCTTCCTGCGGAACCCTGCCAGAAACGATCAAACAAATGCTTTTGGTCGTCCGGGTCGATACCCGGACCATTGTCGGAGACTTCCACCCTGACGCAATGCTCTTCCACTCGCAAGCAAACGGTGATTTGACCGGCCCTGGGAGTAAATTTCAGAGCATTGTCGAGTAAGTTCTGCACAACGCGGCGAAAAGCCAGCTCGCTTGTATCGGCAATGACGTTCTCTTCCTGGGCAATCAGTTCCAGCGTTATTCCTTTCAACCTGGCAATAATTTTATTCTCGGAGATGATTTCTTTTAATAGTTTAGCGATGTTGAGCGGCTCAATGTCTGGAATATACTTAATTGTGTCATAGCGATAAATATCATTGAGCTTTTGAATCATGGCGATCAGGACAGAATTACTTTCCTTCACCTGGGCTAAAATCTCTTTTTGTTTGGCGTTAAGGGTTCCCAGCTGACCGTCCATAAACAGGCTCAACATGCGGTTTGTGCCCAGCAGTGGATTTTTTAAATCGTGAGTAAGTGTGGCAATAAAATCTTCGCGCTGTTGCTCAATCGTCACGCGATCGGTAATGTCTTCATACATACCTAACACACCAATAGTTTCACCACCGGCGTCTTGCAAGGGTATTTTATTGGTATCAAGCCAGGCTTGCTTACCTTCTGGTCTGAGTTGAGACTCGATAATATGGTATTCGGGCATACCTGATTCCATAACGCGCTTATCACAAGCTACGAAAAAATCGTTTTCTTCTTTGCTGGACGGATTGTCGTAGTCGGTTTTGCCGATTAATTGCTCTGTGTCACTACGTCCCACATCGGAGGCGAACATGCGATTACAGCCCAGATATCTCGAGTCGCGATCCTTCCAAAAAATTGAAATAGGAATGTTGTCCATCACTAGCTGAAACATATTTTGCACCGTTTTCAGGTGGTGGACGTCAGTGCTAATTACGATCCAGTTTTGCCTCTCTAGTACAGTGGCAGGCCAGGCACGAAGCAAATGCCAGCGATATTGCTGGTCGCAGGTGCGTTTGAATCTTAACTCAGCAGTAAAAGGTTGATTCGATTTTTGCGCATCTTGCCAGAGCTGCTTAATTTTGCTCACATCACTTGGATGCATGTAATTTTCGGGAGGGAACATTTGCTGGCAATCCGAATCAGCGGGCACACCAGAAAAGGTATGCCAGTATTGATTGCTGCAACAGATTTGACCATCGATACGCACTGTCCAGACAATATCTGTGAGCTGATCCGTCGCACTCGTGAGGCAATCGAACTTTTGTGCTTCTATGAACTCAGGCCTCCGTCGGATACCTGATTTCATTGTCACACAGACTGCTAATTCACGCGCGGTGAATCAAGCGAGTTTCAAGTTTTGCTGCGAAACTTGTACTAACTAACTAACTAACTGCTTTGAAAATCTGTGCTGCCAGCTTTTCTTTCAGTTTGACGTCAGTGATGCGCTCTAGAACTTTGGCGGCATTTTCCGGCGTGAGCAAATGATGTTTCACTTTCAAGCCTGCCATAGACTGGTCGGCAGTATTTTCTTCTCGATATTGCGCTTGCAGTGCCCGAGTCAGAGTCATCACTTCTTTATGATCATGCTTTTGTCCGTCACCAGATAAGATGCGCGCGGCAACTTGATACGGCCCTTCACCCTTCGCTACTTCTGCACGTTTAGCCGCATCTTCAGTCAATTCTGGAGGCTTGGGCGGAACTTTAGTTTGATCTTCCGCTTTCTGCTCCGGTAGTTTCTGCTCCGGTAGTTCTTGTTCCGGCAGCTTTTGTTCTGATGTAGTGACTTTATTTCGTTCCGCCAGAGCCTCGGTGTCTTTGCGCAGCTGCTCCGCTTGTTGTGCTACAGAGGCTTTGCCTTCTTCAACTTTCTTCTCACGATCAGCCAGAGTGTTCATACCCTGAGCGAAAGATTCTTTGGTCATAGCTCCATTGCCGTCTTTATAAGGAGCCATATCAGGGCTATCCCAGTTCTGAGAGAAATTTTTCAAAGCGGCAACATATGCTTCTTTGGGCGGGTTTCTAAAGCGCCCTTTGGGAACGGCATCAGCTTCGGCGGTGAATTGATCGATTCCGCTTTTAGTGATCACACCATCTTTGCCGTTCCAGAAAAAACCGGGATCGTCTTTGCCGTCAACATCGCTGAAAAAGTCCTGGCCTCCACGTTTCGGTCTGCCGAATACTGTAGCGCCATCTTGTTTGATGAAACCATTGAACTGTTCTTGCCGACCAAGATCATTCTGTCTGGCGATAATCTGTTTGCCGGTTTCAGCCAGTGCCGCAGCGTCTGGTGGTGCTATTTCAAGGGGAGTAACCTTGCCTTGATTGACGAGCTCTTGAGTGGCCTGGGCACCATCACCCTTCTGGACGGTACCACCATTGCGCTGATCGCTGAAAATATCAACAGGTGCAACGCCTGGTTTTTCGCTTTCCACGACCACATCTGCTTTCGGTGTGGTGGTTTGAATGTCTGCCATTTTGTTTGCTCCGCGAAAAAAATTTAGTACGGGGTGGTATCAGGGGGTGACACTAATCTAACGGTTGAGACGTGAAAATTTCGTGACAGTGAAAAACCGGCTGATTTTGAGCAAAAATTTCGCCATAAAAAGGACTGCGTAATTGCATTATTTTTGCTCCATTTTCGTATTCTTACGTAGTTGAAAAGCGCTTGTAGTCACATCTTTTTCACATCATCGCCGCGATGCTTGAGCACATGGCGATTGGGTTTTTTGTAACCGATGGATGGCGATTATGCACAATTTGACAGGCAACCAGATAGATACGAGCGCGGCGGCATTGTGCCCAGGCTCATTGACCACTAGCACCAGCCCCAGTTTGGGTGCGGCGATAAATGAATTACAGGTGCTGGTGCAAAAATATGCCAGCGCACGCAATAAAAAAAACATGCTGGTTGAATTGCGACCACAGTTCGAGGCTGTGATCAAAGCCGTTGACGAGGATTTTGAGAATGCCTCACAGTATGTATTGAATGAGATGACAGTGCTGCAACCTCTATTAGCGAAAAAGCTCATTGAAGCCAGGCGCGCTGGGCGTAATCTCGACGTGATTTTGGCAGAAGTTGAAGGCACTGAAGGCAACCTCGGCCGCCTTGCCGCCTTAACCAAACGCTGGTTGGAACACGGTGTGGCTGTAGAAGAGATGGCCGCCATCGACCTTGAACTGGTGGGTTATCCACTGATACTTACGGCCATGGAAGAAAGCCGATTGGCGACAGAGGCGGCCAGGCCTCTATCAAATCAGATCGATTTTCTCGAGCATTCCCTCACCCTTTGCTCGGCACACCGAGTCAAGGCACGCTATGCCTGGGCCGATATTTTAGCTCAAGCCGGCTCACAGGCTCGTTCGCAAAATGTTTCGCTGGAAGCCATGTCGATTCAAGTGGGTTTACCTGTGGAAGAATTGAAACGCTCACGCAAAAGACGGAATGACAGAGAAAGAGAGCGGGAGCGCAATAAGGCCCGCAAATAAGACGTGCAAAAGAGACCTGCGAATAAGGCTGTTGATACTATTATCGGTAGTAGCGCGAATGAAAGGAAAAATTCCTGCAAAAGCGCCTGTACAAGGGCTTCTGCAGGAATAACGGTTTTAGCTTCGCAAGGCGCGCATCAGTGCCGCCGGAAGGTCAATGCCGCTGAGCCAGTAGATCACTCCGATGAGAATGAAAGGCACTCCCAGGCAAAAGCAGATGATGCCGAGCAGAATATGAGCTCGAAATGTGAGCAGGAGACCCTGGAACCAGGCCAGGAGTGCGGCGCAAAAAAGCACGATAAAGAGCAGCGAGGCGAAAAGTCCGCCGGCAAAGATTACTTCCATGATGTTTTCCTATCTGTGGTTTATTGTTCTGGATGAGTGGCGATTTTCAGTTTTTCGCTTCTGCGATTTTGGCTTCCAGTGCCGCAAGCTTGTTTGCCATCATCTGCGCGTAACCAGGTTTTTCCTGGTCCAGGTAAGTGCGGGTGGCAAGAATTTCGCGCAAACATTGTGCAGCAGACTGGAAGGCTTGATTGCGCTCGTGAACTTCGGCCATACCGTAGTTGGCTTCGGCAGCGAGAAAATAAAGGTGGGCTGCAGAAGCAAGGTCACGGGCCTGGCGGTAATGGGAGTAAGCCTGATCGTTCAGTCCGCGCAAAAGTTCTGAGCCGGCTGTGCGAATCAATTGATCGGCCTGGTCATAACTGCGACGGCGGCTACTGTTGGAGAGGTGGCCCTGCGAATTTTGGTGCAGGAAGGGGGAGGCGATGAACAGTATGATCAGTACTGCTGCGATGAGCCAGAAGAGGGCGGGCATAGAAGATTTTGGTTGAAAGCAGCTCCAAACTGAGGCGATGCAATTCGTTTTCCGTGGAGGAAATTGAAAGAGGCCACGGACACGTATATGTCTAGATTGGTGCTGATTTGTTTTGGTTGAGGGAAGCTTGTAGAGGAGAAGAATTTAGAAGAGAGCTGCATGCTAATTAAAAGAGCGTCGTGCTTTCAATATGTCGAGCGGAATATCTAGTTATATAGGCCTAAGGCATGCCTCCGGCAAGCGGACATTGGGCGGCGTGGTGGCTTATCAAGCTTTAAGGGCCAAATTAAGGTGTTGTCATATTGCCGCTCTTACAGGTAGCGCTAGCTAGTGGCCGGCGCTTGATAACCGCTGCACCCGTGGGCATAAATCTGACACTGCAGATGGTGCTATGCCAATTTATTTTTTGACGGCCGCGCCATTATTCTTTTTGTCTGTGCTAAGTTGAATAAATCTCTGGATTTTTAAATGGCTCTACATTCGCGCACATTGTGGAATAAAATATTGGTGGGCTTTGTATTTGCCCACAGCATAGCTCAGGCTATGACGAGTGCTGCGCTGGCTCAGGAGCCGGCGGCTAAGGGAACGATCAAGGGAACGGTCAAGGCACAGCGCTTGATTCAAGAGTCGAGTGTAGACGGCAAATATGAGCTTTTGCTCTCGCCTGTGGGTCTGAGAATCAAGAATTTTAAGGGCGGCTATGACCTTTATAGCGCTGCTCCCGACTGGCAAATTTATGCAGTGCGTCAGGAAGCAAAAGAGATTGCTCACATGTCGATGGCGCAGTTTCGCAAATTTACTATGCCGTCTTTTCGCATGATGGGCGACGCTGCCGCTCTCGGTAAGCCGCTTAAAACCGTGCAATCGGTGGACGCCAAAGGCAAGAAGACATTTTATCAATTTCCCGGACCCGGTGAGGTTGATACAGGCTACAGCGGTTGGATTGAGAAATCGGAGGTGCTCAATTATGAGCTCTTCAGTCGCGATTTAGCAATGCCGGCTGAAGCTTCAGCCATTATTTATCGATATTACAATTTGCCTCTTCTCAGCGGTGTGCCCACTGAGATGTACAGTGTGATTAAAGAAGGGAAAAACGTCAGGCGGGGCTGGTTGTTGCGTACCGACAGCAATAAGGCGGAACTGGTCAGCGACAACAAAGTCTTTCGTCCGCCGGCAAAATTAAAAGATGCCGGTCTGATTAACAGTCAGTACCTCACCAGGGGCATAAGCGGCCTGGCTGACGATATGTCTGAGTTAATCGACGTGAAGCGAAAATAGCATGTGTAAATAAATTGGCTGGAAAATCTAGCAGGATTGCTGCCGGCTTTAACTGGGTATATATGCTTGGAATCAGAAAAACAGGCAGCCCGGGGGAATCACCGTGAGAGAAGATCGCAGAGAGAGAATCGCTTTAGACGAAGCCTACGAATTTTATCAAGAGACTCTCGCCGAGGGTACCAGCGATCTTCACCAGCTGGCCAATTCATTAAAAACAGTGTGCCGTGCTCTCGATGCCGCTGAAGCGGGCGAAATGGAGCTGACCATGCGACTCTGGGAAAAAATTCGCCAGGCGCTCTTTGACAGGTTGCTTACTTCTTTTCCTGCTCACGTGGTGGCTATTGCCGGTAACGGTCAGGTTCTCAGCCAGAAAGATTTTCTGCCTGATGATTGCATTTTAGAGTTGCACCCCGAAGGTTTGCGGCGTGATGACGATGTTTTTCAAATTGACATCGAAGAGCTGCACCCGCTGACGCGCTCCAGATTAGACAAAGTCTGGTGTGAGCGACCGGGTACCAGGCGTGAAGATTTCGTCGGCGGTCAGGCCGAGTGTGAGGGCGGCGTCTGCACTCTCAAAGCCAATGCCATGATCATCGGCGCAGAAGTTTTGCAGGTGGAAGCCGCCAACGGCAGGCAAAAAGCCTACAGTAGTTACTGGCGCCTTTACTGGCAGTCTTACTGTTCACCGAGCTCGCGAGAAAAGCAATATATGGTGCGTCAGATGGCGTCTTTAGAAGCTGTCTGGGGCAATCTGCACTATTAAAACAAGCTCACGCTCAAACTTAAACATAAGCCTAACTCTGTGCAATAGCACAGAGCTTCTTTGCCGCGCAAATTCTACACTCCGTCCTGAAAGCCTTCGGGCAGTTAAGTATGGAGGACAAGACTATGGCAATTGCCCTGAACCTATCTATCTGGTGGAATTATTTTGCTGTTGGGCAGAGCGCAATCAGTGTCGGTGATTTACAACTGGCTGAAAAAATGTTTCGCGAAGCCCTGGAATTTGCCTCCGCCAGCGGCATGAAGCTTGTGCATCAAGCTGACAGTGCTTACGGTCTGGCCCTGGCATTGCTTCCCGGTGGCGCTAATGAAAGAGCGGAAGGACAGCAGCTTTTGCGCAAAGCTGTGCGTCTGTATAGCACGCACAATCAAAAACAAAATCAAGATCTGAATCAAACAAATGCGGCCAAATTGAACACCGTGGTTTTTGTCGGCGCCGTCACTGCTCTGGCCGATAGCTATTGCCAGGAACGGTTTCCTGAAAGGGCCCTGCCTTTGCTGAAAGAGGCCGTGAAAATAGTTGCTGCCCGTGATGGTCTGTCCGCACCACAGCTGGTGCCACTCTTTAAGCGTATGGCGCTAATTTATAGTGAGAAAAAGTATTTTGCTAAAGCAGAAAAATTCTATCGCCGTTCCTGTCAATCGTACTAAAAAATGTAGTAACCGAAAAAAAGAAAAAATGGCGGTGGGGAAATTTCTTCAGTATCGCCTGCGAAGGCAGTGGCTTTGCGGGTTTTGCAAAAAGTGAAGGCAGTGCCAATCTTCAGATTGATTGGCACTGCCCCACACTAGTTGTCGTTAACTATTTTTGACCATGTTGAAGGGGTCGAGCAAGACTGACAGTTCAACGCGAGAAAGCGTAGTCAGGCGGCAGGCAACGTCGAGGATTGTCTCATCGCTTTGCGCCGCTTCTTTGGCAATTTTCGCCGCCAGATCGTAGCCGACCACAGGAGCCAGAGCGGTGCAAAGAGCCAGCCCGCGCTCAACCAGAGCCGGCCCGTTCTTTGACGCTTTCAGGCCTTTGATGCATTGCCGGCTGAAATTTTCAGAGGCGCGGCTTAGAAGCGCTATCGATTCAAGCAGTGCATGAGCGGCAACCGGCATGGCCACATTGAGCTCAAAAGAGCTCGCCTGGCCGGCCATAGTCACCGTCAGATCATTGCCCATCACTTTGAAGCAGACCTGCATGGTCGACTCGCAAATCACAGGATTGACCTTGCCGGGCATAATCGAACTACCTGGCTGCACCGCCGGCAATATCAACTCGCTCAACCCTGCGCGTGGCCCGCTACCCATCCAGCGTACGTCATTGGCGATTTTGTAAAGGCTGCCGGCGATGGTTTTAAGTATGCCGCTCACTTCGACAATTTCGTCAATGGTGCTCTGGGCCTGGAAATGGTTCGAAGTTTCACGCACAGTGACGCCGGCTTGGCTGGAGACAATGGCCAGAGTAGCGGCAGCAAAACCGCCGCGGGTATTGATTCCTGTGCCTACGGCAGTGCCGCCGAGAGCTACTTGCGACAAGCGGCCCTGAGCATAACTCAGCCTTTTGATGGCATTGTCGATCTGGCCTTTGTAGCCGCGAAATTCTTGCCCCAGAGTAATAGGCGTGGCATCTTGCAAATGGGTCCGGCCGGTTTTGATCACTTTCTTGAACGATTTTGCTTGAGCTCCCAGAGCCGCCGAAAGTTCTTTCAAAGCCGGAACCAGATTGTTTGTAATTTCCAACAGGGCGGCCAGGTGAATGGCAGTTGGAATGACGTCGTTGGAAGACTGTCCCATGTTCACATGGTCGTTGGGGTGAACAGTGGACTGCGAGGAAGCGCTCGCCAGATAGGCAATCACTTCGTTCGCGTTCATGTTGGTAGAAGTGCCGGAGCCGGTCTGGAAAATGTCCACCACAAAGTGGTGATCATAAAGACCATTGGCCACTTCCAGCGAAGTTGCGGCAATGGCTTCGGCTAGCGGCAGCGCAAGGTCACCGTTTTCACCGTTGCATCTTGCAGCTGCATATTTGATCAGTGCCAGAGCGCGAATGAAAGAACGGCCGAAGCGCAGAGTGCTGATGGGAAAATTGAGTACGGCCCTTTGAGTGCTGGCACCATAAAAGGCGTGAGCAGGTACCGACATATCTCCCATAGAGTCACGCTCCACACGCATTGCGTGTGGAGGAGAAGGTTTGTTTGTCATAACTGACCTCTATTTGAGTGTTTTTTTTGAGACTGTTAAATAAAGCTCGTAGAAGATTGGATGGGTGAAAGAAGACCTTCAGACTTTATTGATTTATGCCAGGCTAAATCAAGACAAGTTCAAGTCCGGCGCCGGCCTTGAGGTTATAAAAACAGAAGGTCCCGGTTCGATATATATGCTCGCTAAGTGCGCTAATCTGCCAAAATCATTTTTATGTCAGAAAAGCAAAAAAACAGCGGTAATGCCTACCGGCTCAAAACCATGGTGGCTGTGCGGGTATTAGCCGAGGCCACGGTGATGATTTTGCTTATTCTTATGCCGGTGGTGCTGCTTGCTCTGGGCAAATTTACAGTGCTTTCTGTCACAGCCAAGCTGGTGATTGTTACCCTTTCCCTCTTGGCTGCCTGCGTTTTGCCGCTCTACGGCTTGATTACCTACAAAGTCACAGTTTCAAGCGATTCGCTTACCACTTATTGCTTGTGGAAGCGCCGCACCTGTCGCTTCGATCTCTTGAAAAGTCTGACCAGGCGCTCGAACTGGAATGTGTTGCGATACATTGTCAGCTTTGAAGGCGGCGAATGCAGCTTTCCTATCTGGTTGAACAATTGCGAAGCCCTTGTGGCTGTGGTGCGCCAGCACTTACCAAAAGGTTCTATTGGCCTGGATACTTACGCAGATCGCACCTTCAAACAAGACCCGGTCTCACTGTTCTTTCAGGTCGCCCAGGCATTTTTAAGCGCCATTTTCATTGGTGTGGTCTGGTGTTTTACCGCGGCCGTGCATCATTCTGGCTTGCATTCCCTCGCTGACATCGGTTTGCTCATTGTCTTTGCCGTAGTGATTTCAGCGGTGCTGCTGTGGCGCGCGTACGTCGTTGCTCTTATGCCGTCGAGCGTTGAAGTCAAAGCCGAACACCTGGTGGTGCACACATTTTTCTTTGAAAGAAATGTGTTGTGGTCGGAGCTCAAGGCTATAGCTGAGCCTTATCCACTTTTGCCTGAGGGAATTTTGATCAAAACCGCTAAAGGCAGCTATCTGGTAGGCAACGGTATGGATTCGGCCGACGAGCTGGAAGCCACTCTGAAGGCCCGTTTGGCCGAGCGCGAAATTTTAAATTGAGGCAGTAAACTGTCTGTCTTTAAAATAGCTGGCGATCATTTGCCGGTGCAATTCGAAACAGATATTTTTCGGCAACTGGTGGTGGTCGAAAGCACCGACGTCACTGGCGTCATCGCCGGCAATCATTTCGCCGCCTATGGCTTTTGCCAGGTAGAACAGAATCACCACGTTGATACCACGGCCGGGGGCAGAAGCTCCTACCAGTTTCAACACTTCCACGTCTAAACCGGTCTCTTCCAGCACTTCGCGAACGGCTGATTGAGCCGGATGTTCGGCTGCTTCAATAAAGCCGCCGGGCAGGCACCAGTCTCCGACAAAGGGTTCGAATTTTCGTTTGACCAGCACGAGGCCGCCATCAGTGGTGACCAGGGTGGCCGTTACCGGTTTAGGATTATCCCAATGAACGAAATCACATTTAGACTCGATGCAGGCAAGTCGGTCTTTGCCTCCGATGTCGATAAGTTTAAGAGATTTTGCGCACTGTGGGCAGCTTTTCAAGGGGAATCATTCTCAATGGGTCAAACGCTGTAGCAGCCTTGCTCTTACTTGGATTAGATTTTATCAGTTTATGGTCGCTCGTGTCGCCCTCTACCGTATATCAAGCATTGCCGGCAGATATTTGTTGCATAAAAGTCTGATAAAAAGTGAATATTCTATGCGGGTGCTATTGGCTCTTGGTAATATGCGGTTGTCTACTCAAGCGTTATGGCGTTCATGACGATGATGTGACCAATCCTCAATTTGAGGCTAGTTAGTAGGAATTACAGATGAACTCGGAATCCCTGGGACACTATTTTTTCGGACAATCGAAGAGCGAAAGGCAAGGAAAAATAGTTTCCAACACAAGTCATCAGGTATCAGCTGAAGCGCGCTGCTCAAAAGGCGTTTGCGAAGTGTCGTGGAAGCCTGAACAAGCAACGATCACCAGTCAATCAGGCGAAGCCGATTTGACTTCGGCTCTAGTTAAAGACTAGCCAACTAAAGTTTTCGAAATCTCATTTGCCAGGCAGGGGCTGCGGCACTGCTTTGCTATTGTTCGGACCAAATACAACATCGCTAGGCTTTTGTATTTGCTGAGCTAGCTTCGCTAAGGCCTTCGCGTATATATAAGAGTTCAGCTAGCGAGAGCTCATGATCTTAGATCTGGCTCACCTCTAGACAAGCCATAGCTTTAGGCCCATGCCATTTCATAGTCTCTTTGGAACTACTCACTTAACCTTTTCTCGAGACTTTTAACTGCACCGCAAATAAATATCCGCTACAGCCTTACGGCTTACACCTTCCGAACAGAGCAGTAATGCATGTGGGTAGTCACAGCTCTGTTTCGATCGTGTGCGAATTGCGACCAGTTAATTGCCTCATTAACCGCTGCACTACAAATCCTCGCTAAAGGGCGACGCTTTTGTGCAGCCACTGGAGATATCTATGACATCAGCAAATGAAAGTGGACCCATGAAGGTCCTCAAAGTCGTTCTCACGCCCTTCGTCTTCGTCGTGATGTTCCTCTTCTGGAAACCGGCGAAGTTTCTGTCGGGTAAGGCTTATGACGGCAAGTGGAAGGATGGCTTGCTCGCCGGTTTGATTGGTTTTGCGCTTTCCTGTGTGGCTGCCGTTTCGGCTGCCAATTTCGGTCTGTCGCACGGCATCTCGTTCATCTGGTGGGGCCTGGCTTCCGTTGGAGCTTTCGTCTACACCGGTGGTATTGTCTGGCCGCTCGCCTTCCTGGGCTTGTTCAAGCCCCTCTGGAAGTTCGGCGATAAGCTGCTCGACCTCACCCGTTCACTGGCCAAGAATGTTACCGGACCGTTTTTCGCCGGTGCTGCTTCGGTCGCTCGCAAGATTCCCGGTGCTGATGCACTCTGGGCAATCGTACAAGACACTCCCAAGGTTGAAGGCGCCAAGTCACGCAAGCGCTGGGCTGTCGGTGTCTGCCACGGTATCGTTTTCATCGCCACCCTCGCCCTCACGGCTCTGGTGGCCTACGTCAGCTACAACTTCCTTCTGTCGTTGGTTTCGGTACCCCTGCTCAATGCATACTTCGTCAATCAGGCCCTGGCCGGCCTTCTGGCGTTGACTGCAGCGACTTTCGTTATGGTGCCCCTGTACCAGATGCAGGATGAAGGCAAGGAAAGCTATGTGGTTGCAGCTCTCAGTGGCGCCGCCACCTGGGCTCTGGCCACGAAGACCGTTCTTCTGGCAGGTATTGCCGGTCTCGGTTTCTATGGCGCTGTTGCCGGTATTTTCGCTCTGCTCTTCGTCTATCTGGTGCCTGGCCTGATTGCCCTGGCCTCCGGTGGTCTCGTGGAAGCGCTTCTGCGTGGTTGGAAAAACCTGCTTGAAGCTGTCTACGACGACGAAAAGAATCAGGATTTCCGCAAGTTCTATCACAACCTGATGAACATCGTCGTCGCTCTGCTTTCGGGCGCAGTGGCGTTCTATGTGGCTACCCTGGTGCATCTGCCTGCAGTGCTGGTCTGGGTAGCTGTGGTGGCTTCGGTGCTCTACAGCTACGTCGACGCTCTGCGTGAGGTGGCGAACAAGAGTGCGGGCAACGCCATCATCGGCGTCACTGTCTCTCTGGCTTGCGGCGTGGCCGGTTGGTTCTGGCTGCCCGCTCTCCTTGGCATCACCGGTGGTGCGCTGGTCGCGGCCGTAATCGGTGTGGTGGCGGTGGTCGGTTTCATCGTTCATCCGCTGGCTTACCTGCTTGTGCGTCTGCTCACTTCGTGGGCTGCCGCTCCGGTGGGAACGTTGCTCGACAACGCTCGCGTTGGCGCCACGACGCTCTTCAAGAAGGTGCGCGACGCTGTTCGCAGCATGCAGAAGAAGGCTTTCGACGACAGCACCCCTTACTCGGGTATGTTTGGTCATCTGCTCAACGTGGCGGTGATTGGCGTTGCCATCTGGAAAGCTTTGCCGCTGGCCATGGGATTCTTGAGCTTCGGCTTCTGGGTTAATACGGTTCTGGCGGTGTTCGTCGGCATCAACATGTTCATGCTGTTGGGCAAGCTTTTCCACAAGTGGGGAGCTGAAGCTCTGGCTCTGGGTGCGGGCTTCGTTGCCTTGCTCTCCAGTGCGCATTGGGCCTACGGCGTCTCGGGAGGCAGCATTGCCGCCACCATTCTCGTGGCCTGCACTGCCGCTTCGGTTGCCGGTGGATTTGTCGCTCCGGCGGTCTATCTGGTACTGCGTCCGATTGCCAATCTGGTGCTCACCGGTTGGCTGGCTCCGCTGCTCGAGACCTGCTTCAACTTCATGTGGGATCTGTTCGAGAGCTTCTGGCGCAAGTTTGCCGTGCTCTACCGCGGTGCCGCTGCGCTGGTGAAGCCGATCTTCCGCTTCCTGGCTCGTATCGCTGCACCGATCATCAAGGTGGTGGCATCGCTTGTCGGTCCGCTTGCTCGTGCTGCCGCCTCGGTTTGGGCGAGCATCGCCGGTATGTTTGGCGGTAGAAAATAATTTTCTAACCGCTCCTCCTTAGTCGAGGGCACGCTCCACAGGCTGGAAAGTCTCGTGGGGCGTGCCCTCTTTCGTCTCCAAGGAATAAGTCTATGAACGAAAAAAATTACGCGGTGCTCAGCGGCGCGATCTGTCTCTTTTTCACCATCATCGCCCTCACACTTCTCACACCGCTTACGCCGCTGGTCGATTTTCACGGCGGCCTTCTCAGCGCGATTTTGCTGGGTTCTGCGTTGTATGCTTTCCAGAAACTCTGGAGTAGCATCTCCGGCAAGCTCATGGGCATTGCCCCTGGTACCTGTCCCATGCCCAGCATGATGAAGTGGGTGGTGCTCAATGTCACTGCGTCGGTGATCGTCTTTATCGGCGCTCTGGGACTGTTGCTGCCACACGTCTACACCGTGCACGGTATCTTCGCCGCCGTAGGCGCCGGGGTGCTTACCGTAATTGGCGAAATGCTGTCCAATTTCGTTCTGGCTCCGCTGCGAAAACTCGCAGGAAAATAAAATGAAAACACATCCGTCCGGCCTGCACCGCTGCTTGAATATTCTGCTTGCTGTGGTCGCCTTATCGGTGGTCAGCGCTTGCTCTTTGATTACGGTGTCGGTGCACGTGCCCAAGTCTCCTTTTGTGCCGGAAATCAAATACGATTCGATGTTGTCGGTGGTAGCGAAATCGCTGCTGCCGGTTTTCATCGAGGAGTATGATCCAGCTCACTGCGACGCCGGCTGCCACAAGCAGCACGAAATCGTCAATGAGTTGGCTGCGCAGTATCAAGGCAAGCTGAATTTCTATCGCGTCACCACAAGTGAAGCTGAGTTCAAAGCCGGTTCATATCCGGTTTATTACATCGCCACCGCGACACTGCAGGTTTACGATCAAGCCGCCGGCATCAAGAGTGAAGCAGAGCTCAAAAGCTTTATCGACGAGGCTTATGCAGCAATGCATCCGCCCGAAGTTTCGAATATCAAATCTGGAAAAAGGCTAAAACCATGACCACAACCAATTCCGCTCTTCCGAAACGGTCAGCAGTCCCCGTCGAAATGACCTGGGATTTGACCACCATTTATCCCACTGAAGCTGTGTGGGAAGCCGACTTCGTCAAGGCGCAAGCCTACGTCGGCCAATTTGCTGGCTACAAGGGGCGTCTCGGTCGCTCTGGCCGCATCCTTCTCGAAGCTCTGAACCTGAGCAACGAAGCCGGTGCGCTCATTGGTCGGCTCTATCTCTACGCCCACCTCAACAACGATACCGACACCGCCAACAGCCACTTCGCCGGCCTGCTCGAACGCGCCCTCAAGCTGGATAGCGAAATCGACGAAGCCACTTCGTGGATGCGTCCTGAGCTTCTGCGCATCAAGCCGGCTCGATTGGAGCAATTCTTCAACAAGGTCGAAGGACTGCGCGTCTACAAGCAGTTTTTCACCGTGCTGCTGCGCAAGGCCAAGCACGTTCGCTCGCAGGAAGTGGAAGAGATTTTGGCTGCTGCCGGAATCGCTCTTTCTGCTTCTCGCACCGTTCGCGACAAGCTCGACGACGCCGACATGAAGCTGCCCAAAGTGGTGATGCCTGACGGCACCGAAGCTGTCCTGACCCAGGGCAACTTCGCCGACGGCTTCTTGCGCAATGCCGATCAGGAAGTTCGTCGTCGCGGTTTCGAAGCGATGATGGGCGCCTACAAGGGCCTGCGCAATACTTTCACCGCCTGCTACGCAGGTGCTGTCAACGCCAATGTCTTCGACGCACGTGTGCGCGGATACTCTGGCGCGCGCAACGCCGCTCTCACATCCATCAACGTGCCTGAGAGCGTCTACGACAACCTGATCGCAACGGTCGGGTCCAACCTGCCGGCGCTTCATCGCTATCTGGCGCTTCGCAAGAAGTTGCTTGGTGTCGACGAGCTGCACATGTACGACCTCTACGCGCCGCTTTTGAAGGGCGTCGACCGGTCGATCACCTACCCGGACGCTCTTCAGCTGGTACTGAACTCGGTGGCACCGCTGGGTGAGGAATATGTCTCCATTCTTGGAGGCGGCTATGCCTCGCGCTGGATCGATGTGCTCGAGAACGAAGGCAAGACCTCCGGTGCGTACCAGTCGAGCGTGTTCGGGACCAACCCGTTCATGTTGCTCAACTGGATCGATTCTCTGGAATCTGCCTTCACCCTCGGTCACGAGTCTGGCCATGCCATGCACTCGTACTTCTCGAAGAGCCGTCAGCCGTATGTCTATGCCGGCTACACGATCTTCGTTGCCGAGGTGGCGTCCACAGTCAACGAACAGTTGATGGCTCACTACCTGCTGTCGACCACCACTGACCCGGTGCTGCGTCTGCACATCATCAACCGGCAACTGGAATCAATCCGCACCACCATCGTTCGGCAGACCATGTTTGCTGAATTCGAGCATCTCGCTCACAAGCGCGCCGAGGAAAAGCTTCCGCTTACTCCGGATGCGCTGGCGGAACTCTACAAGAGCATCGTCGGCAAATACTACGGTGAAAGCTGTGTTGTCGACGAGTCCATCGAAAACGAGTGGATGCGCATTCCACAATTCTTCAACCAGTTCTACGTTTATCAGTACGCCACCGGCCTCTCGGCTGCGTGCGCGCTGGTGAACGGTATCCTCAAGGACGGTGAGCCTGCTGTGAAGCGTTACCTCAACTTCCTCTCCGCTGGCAAGAGCAAAGATTCTATCGACCTGCTCAAGGACGCCGGCGTCGACATGTCTTCGTCTGCTCCTGTGCAGGCTGCTTTCGACATGTTCGACGAGTATCTCGACCTGTTCGAGAAGGAGCTGGCTGCCCTCAAGTAAAGCTCAATTAGTTTTAGAGAGAGTCGACGTGATGTCGACTCTCTCTATTTTCTTTATCTTACCTACCCGTTTAACGAAGGCAAAGCTTAAAAGCTTTACCCCTCCGTTACTTGGGTTTTTTCCTTCGTATACTATCTTATACAGTGTCCTCGCCCAAAATTCGAAGTTTGCTGTTAAAAATTGTGAGCTGGGCGTGAAGGGCTAGAACCTACACGCCATAAACATATTTCGCTAAGCCTACCTGGTCACAATCATCCTGTTTTCACGCAGGAACCTCTGCGTCTTTCCAAGGATGAACTAAGGTCGACGAGGTTGGTGCCACTGTCCGCAGCGTTCACCTTCCGAATATCGAGGCCAGGCCAAGCTTCAACTGCCCCGCTGCACGTTCTGTCGTCTGGATACAAACTGTGCTTGAATGACCATACACAGTTACACTCACCGCGTCTGGCAAATTTTTACTTGCTTGCAAAAATTCAAGCAAATCATGGAAGAGAGGCTTGCCCCAATAGCCAGCCTGAGAAACGATGACATAGGTATAAATCTGAGTGATCTCTGCTTCCCGTTTCGCCTCTGACGCGGCATCCCGGCAACCTGCCCATAGACCCAAGATCCCACCGACAATTCCGCAGATAAGCGCGATGGTCCAACTGGCACCACAGACAAAACTGAGAACCGCGCCACCTGTGGCTGCATAAATCGTTAGGCTGATCACACCACAGGTGCGGTTGAATTTCGTTTTCATTTTTTTTGTTTTTGAGGTTGGCTTCAAGGATACAAGGGGTGGGACCTCGTATCAGTGATTGAATTGTTACTTGAAGTGAGATTGGTTTCTTCTCTAAGTGTGGTTGCTATTGTTGAACTGCTGCTGACCGGATCTTATTTGCAGGACAATTCTGGCCCGCTGATTGGAATAGTTTGCATATTTTATTGTTGAAACTTAAGTTGTGGCAAAAATTGGATTGGCCTGGTAAGTGGCTTTGAG
>JADYXQ010000254.1 GCA_021772135.1 Candidatus Obscuribacter sp. | reverse complement strand
CGTCTACACTACTGCCAACGCTGGAATCAATGAACCCATGGCTCTTAAAGGCACCTGAGGGGCTTTGCACCTGGTGACAGCTTCGCTATCCACGTGCCATATGGCGCCTGGTTCCGTCGGCGTTTTGGCATTGACAGCGATCAAGCTCTCGAATTGTTTCATCAAACAGTCTCTATGAAGTCAGTTGGCAATCTGACTGAGTTTGTTAGAAGTCATATGCTTGAACCGTCTAACGTTGTCGAAAGGCTGAGTGCGTTAATACATCATTTCGATGATCTAAACTCAGCCCATGAGTCTGTCTTAAAAGCAGTGCAGCAGGTCGAATTGCTTATACCTCTGGTTTCAGATTGTCATAAGTTTTCTGATTTAAGCATCAACAAAGAGCGCCTGCGCGGGTATCGTGACGCCCTGAAATTTTATTTCGCCAGGCAGAAACTCGACCTTTTGACCTCGCGCATTGTTAATTTGGAAGGCGAACTGGTTAAGCAAGAGGCAAGAGTTAAAACTGCTGACGACAACATGTTCAAGCTGCGCGCCGATGAAAGCGTGCTCAAACAAAATATCCGCTCAGAGTTGTAGTACCACATCGGCATGCCGCCGTCGGGCTTGAGCACTTTAACTTCTGGCATGGTTGAACCTGCGGCAACGCGGCGACTTTAAGCGATTACTTCTGGCTCAGGCTGTCATCTATGGAGCGTGCTTTGTTTGGGCGAATTTTCTTGCTGTTTTGATTTTCAAGCTCGGTCTCGGTAGCGGTGTCTTCGTATCCTTTTGGGTTGATCATGGCTTGTCTGGATTATTGGCGGCCGTCGGAATCTCTGTGCTAACACCTCTTATAGCGTTCTATCAACTTCAGCTGTGGTTCTATCGAAAAATAGCGTCAGGTAAATTGCCACGCGATAGCTATATCACCCATTTAAGGGTTCATTGCTGCATTTTCGCGGCATTGCTGATGTTCACGCTACCGGTGCTGCAATTTTTGGTAATCTTTCCCTTGGTCTTTCACATAGCTGTACCTCACGCTATCCCTGTTGCGCTTTTTTCGCAGTCGATTTCATTCATGCCGCTGCTGCTCGCTCTGTTCATACTCACGCAAAAATACTATGCCGTTATTGGATGGGATGAATTCGGTTACGATCCGTTTCTTTATCGGCGTGTGTTGAAGCTGGTAAAGGAGAGCGATGATACGCTTGCAGGCTTGCGAAAGTTTTCAGACAGTGAATTGTCAGCGGTTTTTTTTATTGCCCGTGATTAGACGAAAGGCGACAAAATGTGGACCGGCCGGCTGTATTGTGCAAAAGATAATATCTGGCTCGTCAGATGAGACTTCTTCCACGCCGGATATTTTGGATTCGCGCGCTTGCGAGCATCCTACCGTTATGGTAGGATGCTCGAATGGTTGGTCGAGAAAAAATTCAATGCAGCTCTCAAACGTTCGACCAATCGACGAATTTATCCGCAAGCATTCCCAAGCGAGATTTGCCTTGGAGGGTTGGCAGCAAAAGGCCGCAGCGGCTCAATGGGACATGCCGACAGATGTAACACAAACGTTTAAAAGTGCCGAATGTGTCCGGGGTGTTTGGCTATTCAATATTGGAAGAAGTGTTCGGCTAGCTGCTTCTATTCAATTTGAAATGAAGGCGATACTGATAAAAATGGTAATGACACATGATGAATACAACAAAGGAGGCTGGAAAAATGAGCAATAGCGAATTACCCGGAAAGAAATACAGACAACTCGTAAAGCAGTTTCCTCTGTTCGAGCTTAGGTCTGAAGAAGATCTAGATGCCGCTGTCTCGGCGATAGGCGTACTCTACGACATACCTTTTTTTGACGCTGATGAAAAAACTTATTTCGAAGCTCTTAGCGTTTTCATCGAACGCTATGAAAGCAGAGTTCATCCTCGTAACTTTGAAAAAATGACACCACTCGAGGCTCTTAAATCTCTACTAGAAGATAACCATCTTATTCAGGCAGATTTGGCGCGCATTTTGCACGTTACTTCAGGTCGCGCGAGTGACATTTATTTAGGAAAGCGTGATTTGAGCAAAGAGCATATAGCTCTGCTGTCTGATCGTTTTAAAGTCAGCGCCAATCTTTTTTTGCCGCAACCGAGGCGCGTTTTGCAAACTTCTGTGGCAGAGTCGCCTGCGCTACTCGATGAGTATCGCGCGCAAGACCGAAAAAATGTTAAAACATCTACCCGTTCTGCAGCAAAAATAAAGGCTGCGTCTAAGCCGGTGGTGACAGTAGTGGCAACTAAGCCAAAGTCAAAACGAAAGTAGTTTCCTTCGTGATTAACTATGCCAAATGTCAGTCAGCCAATCGCATATAATCAATTCACTTTACTGGTGCCTCGTCTTTAGCTATCTATTTCTCTATCTCTTTCCATTTCCCTTTAGCTCAATTCCTCTTTTAAATTATGTGGCGATACCCTGGGAGTTTTGCATACAACCGCTTATATCAGGAACTGCTGCTTATTGCTTTCATGTGCAGCCCGACTGGTCTTCAGCTGCATCCGGCAGTGGCGATCAACTTGTTCGTTATATCGAGCTAGCAAGTTATGCAGGCTTTGCAGTTATTGTCACAATCATCTGGAGCGTCGTCGATCGCCGACGGCGCCACTACACTTTTCTATTTGCACTGCTGCGCATTTTGCCGAGTTCACCGCCGGACTACTGTTAGCCCTAAGCTGCACGCGAATATTAGGCACGCTTCTGTGCGTGGTGGTGACAATGGAGATTGTCAACCTACCGCTTGCTTTAGTGCAGCTGTTTAAACTACTGGATATTCATCCAGAGCTTATCCACGAACTCCGGCCAAGACAACCAAAGTCAGCTGACTTGATTTCCAGAAGTCGTCTTACGAGGAGGAAGAATGCATTGGCCTAATATTGGCCTAATGTTGGCCTAATGTTTTGCGACGCCAGCCGTATTTCTTGCCGGCAGTGGCGGTAGCCTCAAGCAACTTGCAAGCGCTACTCAACATCTACACCAGGCAACCCAGCTTTAAACTTGCCCCACAATTTGACAAAAGTTTTATGGGGTCCCATCCTCAAGGTCTTAAGTGCTTTAAATTGACGCAAAATCGGAATTGCTTCCTCTGTGAGCCCACAGTTATCTAATTCAATAGTTTCAAGCTTGGGCAAATTAGCGAGTAACTTAAGCTCGTTCAGTGTCATAGGATCGCTCTCGAATCTCAATTCTAGCAAGCTAGCAAGGTCTGAGATTGCCTTGTAGTCTTGGTAGTTAAGGTTGCTTTGGTGCACATCCAATGTTTCTAGGTTTTTACTATCCTTCAGTTTGACTAGCATAGGGGTGATATTGCGAGCATGGCTAAACTTAAACTTTTCAATTTTGTCCCAGCAATTGGCGCGCG
>JADYXQ010000253.1 GCA_021772135.1 Candidatus Obscuribacter sp. | reverse complement strand
TGACGCGCTGACACTATCCTCATCATTGTCGCCAGCCGCACTGCTGAATGGAGTGGAAACCTCTTCAGCAGCCGCATTCTCATTGAAAGTAAAATTGCCGACTGCTGCCGTCACATTATTATTGCCGGACTCGTTTTCAGGCTCTTGTTCTCTAACTTCCCTGTCCCAGGGCGCCTCTTCGGTGCGATTTGACGTAGTGAAGAAATCAGCGGGAGGAGCAGATGAATTTAATGCTTGATTGTTGGTGCTGGATTGACTGCCTATATCTTGAATGTCGGCGTTACCATTGCCATTGCCGTTACCGTGACCATTGCCATTTCCAGCGCCAGAAATATAGCTGTCGTCTTCTTGAACGGCGTTGTCGCCACCGGCAACGGCACCATTGCCAAAAAGATTGGGAATGAAATCTTGAAACGATGCATCATGATTGAAAGGGTCGAGGTAATTGCCGTCAGAGCCTGGCGAATATCCACTGCCACCGTTATTGCCATTTTCGGGGAGCAAGGTGGCTATCGATCTGGCTGAGACAATCCGCTCGAGAATCAATCTGTCCGGCGCTACTGACACCACCATGGGTGCAGCGGCTGAGGCTAAGGTAGGAACCATGGTGGCGGCAAATCGTGATTGGGCTGCACCACAACCTGCACATCCCTTCGCTTTTTGTTTAATCACTGCCCCGCAATTAGGACAGATGGCAATTTCCACGACTACTCCCGTCTCAAGCGACGTTGCATTCTATTAAAATATAGCCTTTCTCTTTAACAATTACCTAAAAGCTGGACGGCAGATCTGCATCTGTGATGCCGAAACACTACGATAGGCCTTGGTTTATACAATCTTACTAAATTGAGAACCGAGAGCTGGATGGCTGTGCGGAGGAAAAATTATCAGCAAGTGGCTTGCAAACTCATTTTAAGGGGAATTCTACATTTGGAACTTCGCCTTGTCAAGTGCTGATTGGGGCGCTTATTTGCGGCGTTTGCGGTATATACTAGAGAAGTTGGCGCGCACTGTTTGGTGTGGTTATTGGGGTGCTGAACCCAAGTCTTTGGATATTTTGGTGTTTCCGGCATTTCACTTTGAATTTTTACCTCGCTGGGCGGGTACATATTTAAATAGGTGCCTAAGGTGACATTAGGAAGGGATTGTTAGATGGCTCGCGAAGACAAGGCAAGCGCCACCAGTTCTACTCAGGACGCGCCTTCGGGAAAGTCTGGCGACCAGGATTCCACGTCTCTGGCAGCGAGGCGGGCCCGCTTGCGGGGAACTCTGGCAAAGCAGACTGTGCCTCCTGACGCCTATGCGCCGGATCCTTACCAGGTTGCCAAAGAAAATGCCGTTGCTGCCGCTAATGCCATTACTGCCGCAGCCGCAAATGAACCGGCCGCACCAGACCCGGTTATTGTGCCTGACCTGTCTTCAAATGGTGGAGGACAACATACGCCTGATAACGGCGCCGATCCCCTGGCCGGAATGTTCGGTGAACCAGAGGACATGCCGGTCATGGCTACGTCTGCGGAGTTTGACCTTTCGCCCATTGTCGAAATTTCGTCTGAACCGGAAGTACCGGAAGTAAAAGAAGTGGCGGAATTATCGGTCGATCAGTCTTTAGATTCAGAGGTATCTCCTGTGGCGTCTCCCGTCAAAGCTGCTCGCAACGATCGCGGTAAGCCTGCTAAATCTGCTGTTGAGTTTTCGGCCCCCGAAGTTGACGAGTCAATGAGCACTCTGGCAGAAGGTTCGCTATCCAGTTCCGAGTTAGAGAGTTTATTGGCCTCCGTGCCATCCAGCTATACAACTGAACCTTCACATAACGCCCTGCCCATGAACTATGTTGATTCGACAGAGATTTCGGCGCAAATGTCGGCGCAGATGCTGAATAGTGCTGCCACGGAAGTGCATCAATCGCAAGTGATTGATTTGCTCAATAATCTTGATCAGCAGCTGGGAATATGTTCGGTGAACATGGCGCAGATATCAAAAGCAGCCAATGAGCAGCTTGATATTGTGCGCAACCTGGCAGAGACAATTCAACATCAGGCCTTCAACGAAATTGGTTTGAGTCTGAATAGTTTGAGTGAGTCGATGTCGGCAGCTCTAGAGCCGATGCAGGCCGTGGGAGAGCTGGTGCCCGCCATCGATAATCTGGTCACGACTTTGCAGCTCAAAGGCAACGAGCCGGCACCGGTTGAAGAGAAAACCGGGCTTACACCAGAAGAACTGGTGCATTCGCTGGCTGATCAGTTATCTACCGGACTGATTGATCCCTGGACCTTCAAGTGCGCCTATATGGCTGTGTTTCCTTCTGAGCATCCAGCCGATCTTTTGCGTAAGCTGGTTGATTTGCTAGGTGCTCAGCGTATCTCCGGCGATTTCTTCCGCGCTGCCTATGACGCTGTGCAAGCACCAGATCCGCCACCGCGTGTTTACGCTCAGCAGAGCGGCGAAGTGCGCGAAGTTGAAGTTGTGCGTGTAGTCCAAGATGTAACCGTGATGGCTCAAATTGAAGAGCTGAGACAGCATAATGAAGAAATGCGCGCTCGCTTAGACGCTCGCGAAGGCGACTTTGCCGAGATGCTCGCCGCTAAAGATCAAGAAGTGCAAGACACGCAAGAAATGCTCAATTCGCGCTGGGAAGAATTTTCCGGCCAGTACGAAAAACTTTCAGACTTGGTGCAACAGCGTAACGAATTAATTCAAGCAAAAGAATCAGAATTGTCGGACAAAGATTCGCAAATTGTCCAACTGAAAACTCAGCTTGATGAAATGCGCGATCAGACTCGCGACATGGTTTCTGATTTGCAGCGCCAGCTCACCAGCACCAAAGCTGCCGCTGACGAACTGGCACAATCAAGGCCTGCTGCTCCGAAGCCGTCCGCCAGTTTCTTCGAACAAAATCAACCGCCGGCACAACCGGCTCTCTTTAACGATGCCCCTTCTAAGCCGCTCTTCTCTGCCGACCAGCAACAGCAAGTTCAGCAGCAACAAATTCAACAGCAACAGCAGGCTCAATCAGGATCACAACAGATCGTGGATGATCCGATGCAAACTCAGGCTCCGGCCCCAGTTGATCTGGCACCGCAACCTCAGGCCGCTTCCGGTGGTGCCACCACTCTTAATCAGGCCATGCCCAGCCAGGCTATTCCCAGACCGCAGGTATCTGCTCCCACAACTCCTTTTGCCGGAGCCACTGGTAGCTATGGCAGCGGCGTGCGCGCTCAGGTTTTCGAAGTGATTGTGCGACAGGCGTTAGCTGGAGCTCCGTGGCGTGAAATTTGCGCCGGGCCCATGCAAGTGAACAATATTTCGGCCGAAGAAGTTGAAGCTGAAGTGAAGCGTCGTCAGGCTCTACTAAAGAAATAGCTTACGGTGTTTGCGGCACTTTCTCTTGATTGCGGGCATTTAAGCTGCGTTCGGTCTGACGCCATTCTTTAACGATGGGGTCAAGATTGCTCATATATTTGAGCACTATTATTGATGGCAAATGTTCCATGGTCTGGCAGAAAATGAAGAACATCAAGCCGACAATGAGCGTTGTGCAGAGTGCAGTCAAGTTGCGCGTTATGCGCATTTGTTCTTCCATGCGTTTACTCAACTGATTGATTTGGTTTTCCAATTCGTTCAGTTCGGCCATGAACACTACCTCAAGTTACGTCGTCTTTTCTACCCGGTGGAGTGCCGTTATCATAACCGCTTGATAATATTGGCCTTAGCGCCCGGCTAAGTTGGCGTCGGCGAGCTGAATAGCAGCGGCCAGAGTACTTTGCTCTTCCACTGCAATTGTGCGCAGGTCGATAATCAGACGGTCGGCTTCAATTTTGCCTATTAGAGGCGGGTCACCGCAGCGCAGTTGGCGGGCGAGTGCGGCGGTGGAGACATCTGTAGTGACAACACTGAGCGCTAAACCGGCTGAGGGCAACAGTTCTCCAGGCAAACTGCCGCCGCCCATTGTGCTTTCAGTTTCGACAACGACCATCTTTATATGGGTCAGCGAGGGCTCGAGCAACCTGGTCATTTCCAGTGCCCTGTCCATAATGCTTGATTGACTTAATGCAGCAAACTGAAATACAGGCAAATTTTGATGGCCATCTACATATAGGTATTGTTTGAGCACTGACTCAAGCAGGGCGATTACCAGTTTATCTGCTCGTAAAGCCCTGTAAATCGGGCATTTGCGTAGGCGCGCCACTATTTCTTTTTTGCCTGCGATGATGCCGGCTTGCGGACCACCGAGAAGTTTATCGCCTGAAAACAAAACCAGATCGGCGCCGTTCGCCAGTGTATTTTGCACAGTTGGTTCAGGAGTCAAATCGTATTTTGATAAATCAATTAAACAACCGCCACCAAGGTCATAAACCACAGGAATACCGTGCTGCCGGCCGATGTCGCCCAGTTGTTTAATTTCAGCTTCTTCTGTAAAACCTAAAACTTGATAGTTAGAGCGGTGACATTTGAGCAGCATGCCGCTCTGGGGTGAGATTGCTTTTTCATAGTCTGCCGCTCTGGTTCTATTGGTGGTGCCTACTTCTTTCAGCAGTCCGCCTGAAGATGTGATTACATCAGGCAAACGAAAACTGCCGCCAATTTCAATCAACTCACCGCGCGAAACGATTGTTTCTTTTTGATCGCTAAGAGCTTTGACCGCGAGCATCACTGCTGAAGCGCAATTGTTCACGACAATGGCTGATTCTGAGCCTATTAGAGTGCTGAGCAGTTGAGAAACTTCTTCAGTTCTTTCACCGCGAGTTCCTTCAGTCAGTGAAAATTCTAAATTTGAATAGCCGCAAAGTGCCTCTCTCAGCTGATCCACTGCCGACACCGGCAGTGGTGCACGCCCGAGATTGGTGCTCAAAATAACGCCGGTACCGTTGAGAACTTTTTTCACGCCGCCGCCTAAAAGCTGCTCTAGCTCTTGCGCGACAGCTTCAGCAATGCTTGAAGCCGTGCAAGGAGCTTCTGTAGTATCACCAACGCTATTAGAGCTGGCGCGCAGTTTGTCCACGTGCATGCGCACCTTTCGTGTCACCAGTTCTCGCTTGAGCCGGTCGAATTTTGTCAGAGCAGGCTCGCGCAAGATTTTGTCTATTTGCGGCAAGCGAAAGTCTTTTTTCATTGACACGGTTAGATGCCGCCTTTGAAATTAAAGTAGAAAAGCAGTCCTTAAATCATACTGGGCAATTAGAATATGTAGTATAAGCGGGTATAAAGTACTGGAATTTCCTTGATTGACCGTTGTGCATCCTTACTAATTTAATGGTGGATTTAGCTGTGGGCAAGACTCTTAGAACCAAGACGCTCTATCAAGACAAAGACTGGCTACAGCAGAAATATGTCAAAGAGAAGCTCAGTACTGTGGAAATTGCCAAGATTTATCGCGAGACCGAAAATAAGTGGTGTGACCCAAATACTATCTCTCGATGGCTAAAAAAGCATAATATTGCTATGCGATCGCTAGCGGAAGCGCAGCAGAATAGACATTCAGTGGTAGTGCCAGCAGCGAAAAAGCGCAGTTCTTGACCCCGCGCTAGAGTTTTCTGAGTAAAATTTCCTCTTTGCTACGTTACGGAGCGCCGCTAATTGCGCATCCGCTCATCATAACTAGGGCCGTAGTGAGATAAAGTAATACATCCCGCCCTCCTGCCAGGTAAAACATGCAGTAGGCGAAAAACGAGAACGCGGGTAACCAGAAGCGTTTATCGTCATCTCTGACTGCGTGAGCGGCCAGGCAGATAGATAAAGCGATGGGCAAACCGAATAAGACTACGTCGAATAGCATGATTTTACGCAAAATTTTGGAATGAGGACTACCTGAGTCCATTATTCATGTCTCGAGTGTTATGTCCATGGTAAATACCGCAAAGCGGCAGTAAATCTAAGTTTCAGTCAAGGACAGAGAACAATGGGAATGTCAAGTAATGGTGGTTCACGTGGTCCAAGTCGAGGCGGTCGCCCGGGCGGCGGCGGCGGTAGACCTGGTGGTGGAAGCAGGCCGGGAGCCGGCAGACCTGGTGCAGGTCGACCAGGCGGATCCTATGGTGGGTCTGGGGGCGGAGCTCGCAAACCAGGCGGTTCC
>JADYXQ010000252.1 GCA_021772135.1 Candidatus Obscuribacter sp. | reverse complement strand
TTTTGTGGCCGTGCTCGATCATGGCGATTCTGTCTTCGCGACTTACTGACCGAGCTTTCTCGCTAAAAAATCGTTCTCAACTTTCAACTTGCCGATTTGTTCGAACAGTTGTCCAACGTCTTGCTCCGACTGCGCTGCCTTAGCCGGCGTCCGGTCGAAAACGGCAGCCGCGTTTTCCAAAAGTGCCTTCTTCCAGCCGTGTATTTGGTGCGGGTGCACTTCATACTGACCGGCCAGCTCCGCTATCGTCTTCTCGCCACGGAGAGCCTCTAGTGCGACTTTAGCCTTAAAGTCAGAGCTGTGTTTTTTCCTACTTCTTTTCAAGTTTGCCTCTTTCTAGCAAATGCTATTCTAGAAGCAAAGATGTCTCTTAGCTAGTGGTCTGTTTTTCGGGGACCATCATCGTTGGTGTACAAATACATATCGTCGTGCGCCTTTTAATTGGTTATTAGACCGGTCAGCTATCCTTTTTCTAAAAAAGGGGGCTGTAAAGCCCCAATGATTTTTTCGCGTATCAGCCTAGCTGCCGCATCTTCTTGCGATAGAGCATTTCCAGAGCGTCACTGGCTACGGTAATCTGTTGTCCATCGGTAGAATTCATTGCAGTTTGAGATTCCACAATTGTCTGATCTGCAGCAAATATCTTCAGAGTTTCTTTGAAAAACATGGCGTCAAGCAGTGCCAGCTTGGCAAAATTGCGGTGCATTACCCAGTATGTGCGTGTTTCTTTTTCAGAGACTGGTACATGCGAAGCTATCAAAATCATTCGAGCACCAAATCCTAGCTCGAGGTCGAGCCTGGTCATGTTTGGAATCAGGAATGACACTGTTCCAAGGACCGTATTTTTTTTACCCCGATTGACCACCAATCTGAATAATTTTTGCTGAAAATTATCTGGTGGAACCATGATTTGTCTTGATGATGCTCCGCCATCAAAATCGATGCATTGGTATTTTTCCACCTCTTCATAATCAACATTGCCAAAACTGTCAGCGTGAACAAAGGGAAGATGGGCAAAATCAATACCGTTCGCCACTACTCTGGAAAAGTTTGCTGACCAGTCGAAAGTTCCTGAAATTGATCTGAATGTTCCAGGGGGTGTGGCAAAAAATTGTTTGGCACCTTCGCTAAGTTCAAGACTGGCTTCTGAACTCAAATTTTGAGCAGATTCAAGAGGTCTGATGAAGGTCCAGCCACATGAAGAAGAGATGGCTGCGACGTCTGCCTTGAACTTACTGCCGATTTTCTGGAGGGGGTGTGCAGGCACTGTTTTGACTTCACCATTGCCGGCGAACTGCCAGCCGTGATAAGGACACGTCAAACATTCACCCTTAACTGTGCCAAGCGAAAGTGAGGCCTGACGGTGGGGGCAAACATCAGATAGGGCATGGTAGCCGCTGGTGTTTTGAAAGATTGCGTACTTCTCGCCCAACAAGACAAAAGGCAAAGGTTTGCCTTTTGGAAAGTGGAGCGACGATGGTCCTGCGAACCAGATTGTAGACATAATTGATCACCAAATTTTTTGTTAGGTATACAGTTTTCGCCAGATGTTTTCTTGGCTTTTGCGAACTTGGCGAGCAATTTCTGAATTTTTCCCGGTGTACCGATCCAAAAGAATTGCTGCCTGATTTAGCGACTCAAGCGCTTCTGCGAATTTGCTTTGCTCTGCAAGCACATGGCCCAGATTGTTGAGCAATCGACCATGTTCTTCAGAATCTTTGCTATAGATTTTTGTGCTAATTTGCAAGCAGGAGCGAATATCATTCTCGGCTGCGACATAGTTAGCCAAAGCCATGTTGACCGTGGCTCGAACAAATAAACTGTCGAGAATCGCTTTTTCTTGCTTCGACATTTGTGCCAGCGAGAGTGATTTGTCGGCCAGGGCCAAAGTGTCTACATTCGAATCAGACTTTGTACGTAGCCCGCACGTAGCAAGCTTCGCCGAGATTGCTGCTGCCAGTGCGAGGTTTTGCATGCCACTGTCGGCAAGATGTGTCTCTGACTTGTTTAAGTACCGCTCCGCTTCTGCGTATTCGTCTCTACGCATTAGCTCCAATGCTAGTTTGTAATTTCTTTGCGCTAACTCTTCTTGATGTGCGTCAAGAAATTGCGACTTTGGACGGGCAAGATCAGCATTGTATAAGAGATAGAACTGAAGAAAGAATTTGGATGCGATAGTGAGAATTGCGAAAGTGATCGCAACCAGCAAAAGGTCAAATTGATTAGACATGGTGCTTAGCTTTGTATGGTGAATATGACTAGACTGAGGGGCCGTCGCAATCAATGGCTTCTGAAGCAACGATTACTTCTCGATACCATCTGGCATTTAACCGACAAACCATTGCCATTGAAGAAAATTCGATCAGAGGCTCCAGTGCCATCATTAGACCCGGTGCGTAGGTCATCATCGTGCAGTTTGCAACAATGGCCGCGCTGTAGATCAATGCAGCACCTTTGATTAACTTTGAACCCCAGGCAATGTTTTTGTAGGTAAAGGCAAAATCGAAGGCGTCCATTAGCTTGCCGGTGTGAGCAAATCGGGCCAGGCCAATTGGTGACATAACCACGAGAACCCACAGTGAGAATGGTGAAGTAAAAAGTGCAGCTGGTAGTAACAGTTGCATGAGCGTTGAAATATCCATGACTTCAAACGATCTAAACACGCCCAGATAGATAGCGACAAACACTGGCAAGCTCAATGCAAATGCTAATGCGGCGTAAGCAATTTGAATAACGTTGGTGAGCAAGCCAAGCTTAAGTAGAAGAACCAGATCGCTAACATTCAGTTTCGGCCAGAGTGCTAAGTGATAACGTTCAGTTGAGCCGTGAATTTCTTCTTGCATCACTTTCAAGTAGTAGCCGGCCGCAACGCTTTCAACTGCAAGGCTAAGAAACAAACCGATCCAGGGCAGCTCCCAAAAAAGTAGCACCGCCAGTAGTAACAGGTATCCACTACAGAAGGAAGCCAGAGACTTGCTTTTAATGAACAGAGCCAGAAAATGCTTCCAGCTTGTATTTGCACTTTCGCAATTTGGCTGAGCAGGCTCTTGCTCATCATTTTTCGATAATAAATTAGACATTTGATTCTCCATGGTAAATTTCGATATTGTGGAGAACATCTTCTGCCAGAATATCTTTGAATCTTTATGACTGAGCCGTACCCATCAAGCAAGTTGATGCAGAAAAGTAGCTCAAGCGGGAGTAATGGTTGGTGGTGGCACCCAGGTGAAGAAAGTTGAAATTGATCTGAAATAAACACCTAAGCCAAACATTCTTCCAATTGCCTAAGCAATCTCTTTTTTCTCACGCTACAAGTACCAAGATAGTTAAGATCAGCTTGAGCGCCTGCTGCCGGCACTTGGCTAAATTATGACTTAGTCCTAATAATCAAAATTGTGCTGTTTTAGCTAGCGAAGACTCGAGCGTTTCAACGCTAGCGTGAAGGCATTTAAGCTTTGTGGCTTGACACTCATACACAAATGTTGATCTGATCGGATGAACAAACGGTAGGGTGAAGATACTTTCCAACTCCACTTCATAGCAACTTTAACTTAACCCAAAGTCAATTCTTCATCTTGAGCTTTTTACCAAGTCATTAATGACTTGCGTATTTTCTCTTAATTTTGATTTTGACATTGGTTCCGTTTGCTGAAATCAGTTGTTTAGTTGGTTAGTTCCAAAAACAATAATCAAAAGTAGAGAACGTTTATGCATTTCGACAATGGAGCGATTCTGTTTGCCTTATTTGCATCTGTAGTGGGCCTTCCACTGCTTACGCTGGTGAAATCTCTCAGCGAGCCTGTAGACACCGAAGAACTTGTGCTTCGAGAACCTCGAATGGTTGATGCCGCTTATCCATCAACATGGCTCGCTAAGGGCTGGAGCCGTAAGTATGTTAAAGCCCCTTTAGAGTGTGATTCTTTGATGGAACTTTATACCACCAGTGTGCGCTATCTACAGGAGAAAAATTGGAATTTAGCTAAGCTGTACACTGAACGATGTAAGACTGTTATGGCCGATCGCGACGCGGTTTTTCCCGTACTGCTGGCGAACCTCGAAAACAATCTTGGCGTAGTCGATTTCTATATCGGCTCTGCTGAAAAATCGCGTGCACAATTTGAGAAAGCCATTCTTTTGGCTTGTGAGGCGCAAGACGACACCACTCTGGTGACAGCAAACTTGAACCTGGCAGCCACTTTGATTTTCTTAAACGACTTGTCTAGTGCTGCACGAGCTGTTGATTTGGCTCAGCAGGCTATTATTCGCGCCGATGGTGAGAACTCAAGACACTTAATTGATATTAAGTGTATGGAAGCCAAAATTCGGAAATCAGCAGCGAAGAAGTAGTCGTGAAATAAAACCCGCCCAAAGCCGGAGTCATTTGGTTGGCCCCGGCTTGGCTTTATCACCAGGAAAACCATGGAATATTTGCCGCTTGTAGTTTATCTAGTACTAGCTTTTACTTTCATGAGTAATCGCGATAAATTCGAGAAATCAATCGGATTTCTAATTGGCCTGGCATTTGCCACTCTCATGGGAGTACTCTTGGGCGGGCCATCAATTTTCTCTCAAATCGCTTGCGTGGCTATTTGTCAATTTGCCTGGACACTTTTTCACTCAATTCAGGTTGGATTTAAGCGGTTTCGCAACACATTGATCGTTGTTACTGTTTCGGTGGTGCTGATTAGTATTCCATTGATGTTCCAAATTTCTTCTCCACCGGCTTACCTCTCTTTGGTTTTGTTTCTACTGATTTGTCGATGGATTGCCTCTTTCGGTAATAACTCAACTAAAGGTGAAGGCACTGACATTCGACTGAGAAAAAATAGTGTCTTGACGATTAGTCGAGTCTTCAAATCGATTAATTATTGGTCAACTGAAGTGCTTCAGCCATGGATTCTGAGTGGCTCGAAGCTGCGGTACTTTAGTACTGCCGCGGTCATTTCCATTTGCATGCTTGGCTGGTATGGCTCTGGCGGTCTTTTATGGGTGCAACAGAGTCAGGTGGCTTTGGTTAGAGGCGGCGACGGCCAGTTCAAGAATCAATTACTTGAACCGGGAGTGCATATGGTATGGCCGTTGGTAGAGACGATTGTGCCTGTAGATCTTCACGGCCGGTTGCCTGACGATTCTACCGACCAGTTACTACTGAGAGGTGTTACTCTCGATGGCTATAATTTTTCCATCAGTGTGGAGCTCACCTATCGGCTCGAGGCAGATCAAAAAGGACTAGTGGAAATTTTCTCTGGAGCAACCAGAGGTGGTGTCAGACCAATTTTGTTAGGGGCAGTGCAGGAAGGTCTAAATTTTCGACTGGCTACAAGCAACTTGGCCTTGATTTTGCCTCCCTTGTACAACAGAGAAGATTTTGCCCTGGTGTTAACTGAAGTTGCCAACCAGCATCTTGAGAAAGGGCAAAGTGCAATAACCATTGAAACCATTACCATCAAAAGAGAATGGCGTGACCCGCTTCTGCAAGTTCCCATTGATGGTTTGGATAGCGCTAAAGACCTGGTGAACGGCTTTAGCCGCGATTTTTCGAACTTGATATGCGCTGATAATCCAAACTGTCAGAGCAATCATCAATAGACCCATTCCTATCACGTCACGCAACTACATAGTAAGAAGTTATGACCAATCAAACTGACAAAGTACGTGTGCCTGGCTGGTTTTCCTTAATTCCAGCTCTCAAAGAAATTCAGCAGTTGGCTGAATTGTCGGGTGAGTTTGCTCGCTGTTTTGAGCAGAGCAATGAAGTTTTGCTAGCTGAGATTCTCTTTTGGGGCGGAAATGTGGATGACTTGCAGAAGCCAGTCATGCACAAAGCTGGTGGCCTCTGGTACGAAGATCTGGTAGAGCAACAGCATTCGCTGGTAAAGACTTTCATTTACCGAAATGCCCTGATGGCCCGTTTGGTAATGATTGTTGGCGGAAATTTGGAAGGTATTACTTTTCGAGAAAAGCTTTCTTTGCCACAGGAGTTTTTACCAAAGCTAATTGCGTTGATGCGCGAAATCAGCTTGCAGATGCAGATTTACAACAAACTGGAATTGAAGCGCTTTCAGGCGCTGTCAGAGAAGGATGAATAAACTTGCTATCGCTCCATACAAAGGCATATTTCGCTCGTTACGGTTCAGAAATTACAGGCTGCTCTTCTTCGGCCAGTTGGTATCTATCTCTGGCACGTACATGCAGTCGATGGCCTTTTCCTGGATGGTTTTCACCATTTCCGGGTCAGCTCTAAATCTTGGATTGAATGTCTTCCTTGGTGCTTTTCCCACCTTGCTTCTGGTCTATCAGGGCGGACGATTGGCCGATTGGTGGGGCGGTAGACGGGTACTTCTGCTGACTCAGAGTCTGGCGTTGATGCTGGCACTGTCGCTCTTTTTTGTTACTAGCAGCAGTGTTGCCATGATATCGCTACCGTTTCTCTACGGTTTTACAGTGGCACAGGGCGTGCTCGATGCGCTGGAAATGTCATCCAGGCAAGTGTTGGTGAGGCACAGCGTGCCCGACAAGTCTTTCTTGGTCAACGCTGCCAGCCTCACTACTTCTTTGCTGCATTTGTCACGCATTGCCGGCCCAGCCATGGCTGTGGTGATTTTGTCAAACTGGGGAGCACCGATTTGTTTTCTTATCAATGCCGCGAGTTATCTAGTTTCGCTTGTCACAATTTACCAGATGAAGTTGGCCCAAAATCAGGAAGTGCAGTCGCTGTTTTTGGCAAACTAAAAATAGACCAGTTTGGCAGGAATGGCAGCCCAAAAGTCGACCACTTGGCAGCTGGAAGATTTAATCCCAATTTGAATTTTTAATTCAAGACCGCAAGGGCGGTAGGCTGCTTCGCAGCCGTTCCGCCCCGTCAGCAA
>JADYXQ010000251.1 GCA_021772135.1 Candidatus Obscuribacter sp. | reverse complement strand
TCTCTGCTAGATAAATTTGGTGGCCGAAGATTTGTTTTTATCGTCACTTGTTTTGAGAACAAAAATGCAGGGGGGTTGCTCAGGGCGCTGCTTTCACCTCAAGACTTGCTGCTTACTTTTGCCCCCCAGTCCAGCGAGCGAAATATGTACAAACCCGGACATCTGGCAGAAATTGCGCAAAATCTAGGTGCTCAAGCCGTCATTGCCGACAGTTTTGAGCATGCTGTTCAACTCGGCCGTCAAACTATTGCAGGGCAGCCAGATCAGTATGCCCCTTATCTAATTGCCGCCGGCTCTTTTGCCACCGTACGCGAAGCTATCAAGCTTTTCGGAGCATCGCCAGAGCTGAGCGGCGATAGTGCATCAGCGAATTAATCGCAGATTGCGGCGCGTCTGGGTAAAATTAGAACTTGTTAGCCGGGGTGCTCACCATTAACGACCATTTCTTCAATCTTTCCGGTCATGTCAGGCATCAAGGTCTGGCACTGGCCGGGGTCAGTGTTCAGCTTTTCGATTTATTCAGCAATGAAGATCTGGACGGCCAGGTGCCACTCAAAGAAGTTAAAACAGGCGCCAAAGGTGATTTTTCCTTTTCACTAAAAATCGGCGTATATCGAATCGATGTGGTTCCGGATGCCACCACCCGCATCCTCAAGCATTCTTTGCCTGAGGTGAAGGTGATTACTAATACCAATCTCAATATCGGCCTCAGTACAGGCTCCATTGTGTCGGGCACAATTAAGCCTTTCGCTGCAGGGTCAAAACCGGGCAAAAAAGTTACGGCAGAAATGGTGGCGGGTACCGAAGTGGTGGCACTTGGTATTGAACCATCTTCATATAAGCAGGTCAGCTCTGTAGATGAAAGCGGACAATTTAGTTTGTGCGTACCGAGAGGCAAATATCACATTGCTCTGCGCTGCTCTCAAGATCAAAGCGCAGTAGACAATGCCAAAATCATCACCACCCACAGTGATGTTTTGACAGTTGATAGAGATGTCGATCTGGTTCTCGAATGGCCTGATTTGCTCACCTTTAAAGGCGAAATTGTTGACGTATTTGGTCAGCCGGTAGACAACGCCCATATAAAAGTGACACCCGCTGCCTCGCGCCGCAGCTTGCTTTTAAGTGAGCTGAGTTTCGGTGCCCAGACCCACAGCGATAGTGTGGGTCGATTTGAACTGGCGCTCGAGCCCGGCTCATACGATATGAATATTGAATCGCCGCCGGGATCAATATTGTTTGGAGCGCAGTTAACAGATTTGACTGTGGCGGAAAACACCGAACAACGTTTTACTCTGGCCGAAGGCCATCGTTTGCGAGGGCAAGTAGTCTTCGAGAGCGCCTTGCTGTCGCAAAGTTTGATTCGCGTGCAAAGCCTGGAGAGTAAGCAGGAATATATTACCCGCACCGATAACGAAGGCAACTTCTCGCTTTCAGTGCCTGGAGGTAGCTACAAACTGGTCGCTCAAGCTCATCCTAAAGACTCACCGCCCATAGTGATTGATGGTTGTGAATATAGCAGTCTGGCACCATGGTCTCGTAATGTGGTTGTCGGTGCCGACACACATGTGGCCATACGCTTGAGTGAAGGCACGGCCTTGAAAGGGCGTATCTGCGATGACTCCGGTCAGGCGCGGCCCAGTGTGCGGGTTTCAGCCTTTATTGATCAAGGTGCTGCTCCTGATGCTACAAGCAGCGCATTAGTCTATGGTATTACTGATGGTGAAGGAAATTATTGTCTTTTTCTTTCGCCCGGCTCTTACTGGCTAGTGGTGCATAAAGATTTCAACAGTGCAAGACGGCTGGAAATCGGTGCTGAACCGGTTAATGAAGATATCGTCTGGCATGGCTGGTCGCGCATAAAATTTGAAGTGTTCGGCGACGATAATCAAACCGTGCCTCGCTGTCAGGTCTTCTACCATCCCTACGGCAGCGAGGGCGATGGCGAAGAAAGTCTGACAGGTTCCGCACCGGGCAACGCCTTGAATTTGCCATATGGCTATGTGCTCACGGGCGATCAGGGCATTTGTCGATTGACACTGCCGTCTGGTGTTTACACGTTCAAGTTCATCCCTCCTCAGGCAGGATCTTTCCAAGAAAAGGTAATCAGGCAACTTTCAATCAGCTCCGATCTGACGCGCAAAGTTACTCTTGAGCATAAAGCTAGTGGGGTAGCGCCGTAATGGGAAGCAGGCACGTTACTGTTCGTGTAATTGTTGCCCAGGTTCTGCTCTGTTTGGTCTGCAGCGCCTGCACCCAGGGCAAACCTGCCGCGCTCACCAGCGAAGAGATCAAAGCGGAAACTGCCAGAAACGTACGGGTTGACTGTGCACCGCTGGCGATGCATAAAAATTATTTCGGTGTGCGAGATTTACTTCCCAGTGTGGAAAAAGATCCCAATTTCGAAGCCTATACGCTGTGGTTCTTCCATTGCTTTGCTGATATGCGGATGGAAGATCAATCATCAGACGATACAGCTGGTGCCGCTACAGTGCGTGTGAAAGTCAAAAGTGTGCAGTTACGCCTCAGTTGTCCCATTAATATCTGGATGGAAAAAAGAGCGCCACAACTGACCCGTGAGCACGAAGACGGTCATGTATATATTTGTCGTAAAGTATATGAGATGGCACCGGCGGTGGCTCGCCTGGCCGGTGCTGACGTGCTGGGCAAAAGCTATAACGGTATGGGCGCAAATTTAGCACAAGCACGAAAGATGGCATTACAGCAGGCTGAAGCGGACATAGCCTCCGTTTATCAAGCTAAAATTGTGGACCTTTGCGACGAAATTTCGCAGCTTTATGATGATCAATGTCAGAAAGCCATGCGAATTGATTCGAAGACATCACAGCATTCTATTGCTGAAAATTCCTTCCAGCAAATTGTCGGCAGTAAGGTCTATATTTATTAGATTATTTGGTCAGTCTCGACCTGATCGAATTCAACTTGTCGGTGAATTTTTGAGCTTCGCTGGTGCGGTTAGCGGCTGTGAGCACTTCAATAATCCGCTTGTACACTGACTCTATTTTAGAGCTGTAAGGATCACCCAGTTCTGTTTCTTGAGTTTTTAAGACTCGGTCTGGGTCGGTCAGAATATCGGGGTCAGGTATTATAGACCCGCCGGCAAAACGGTTATTACGGCTGCCTTTAGGTGCAGGAGTGCCTTTGTCGACTACTGCTGTAGTGTTTTTTATCGGTTTGATTTCTTTAGCGTTTTTCGCTCTTTCAGCTTGTTCGTCTAAAGCCGTATTCAATTTTAAAATGGCGGCGTGAGCCTGCTCGTCACTGCCAATGGCAATCATTTGTTCAATAGCGAAGAACGACTTGAGGAAAGGACCGACGCCCACTCCTTTGCTGTCGAAGTCTTTCAACCGGGCCAGAGCTTTGTCGCGAAGATCTTTGTCGGCACCTTCAGCAGTGCTCAAGCCCTGCACATCAACTTTTTCGTTGATGGATGCAATTTGCACATTGCTCAACGCCGATTGCAGACTACTGTCTAAGCTGCGCAATTGCGAAGAATCAAATTCGATTTGACGAAGAGTGCCTTTAGCGGCCGGATCAGAAAAGCTGATTCGTACTTTCTTAGCCGCTTGCCCGGCACTTTCCATAGCTTTTTCAGTAATTTTCAGGGCTTCATATTTCATGTCGCGATCGGACATGCCGGCATCAAGATCGGCGGTCACTTCAAGGGTGTCGCCTACCATCATGGCATCAATGCGCTTGCGGCTGCGGGCCGATTCGGTGTTTTGTAAGGAAGCCGAAACGCGGCTGGCGGCATCAGGAACGTCATCGTCTTTGATGGTCAAAGAAGCAAGCAATTGCTCTTTGCCTAATTGTCCGGCACCAAATGCCTTAACGTCACCAACAGTGACCGAAACTACTTTTCTTTTGTTGGTGTTGGCGGAGCTGTAAAAATAAACGGTGACGCGACTAATTTCTGTGGGGGCGAGATCAATGACGGTTTTTGCCACAAGCACCGCTTCAATTTTGCAGTCGTTGTCATTGGCGCGCGAATTGCGGTAGGTAGATACGTAGGCTTCAGCACCGTTCATCAAGGCATTGACGCGGGTGCTGTTGGCAAGAATTTTGCCCTGCTCTACGGCGTTTATGATCTGGTTGGCTGTAATGGCCTCAGCGGTGTTAGCCATAGTGGAAAGACCAAGGGCTGCCATGGCAGATAGGGCTAATAAATTTTGTTTATTACCGAACACTTTTGGCGACACAATTCTATCCTCGCTGGTAAAAACCGACACAACGCTGTGCATGAGCACGTATTCTAACAGCGTTTAAACTGATTGCGCCAATCTTGGCGGAATGCTTGGTAACGGGAAGTTGCAATTGGCACTACACTGGACGTATATGAAGAAACTCGCCCCCGTGCTCATGGGCACTTTGATTGTAATTTCCTGGTTTATGCCTCAACCGGTTCTGGCCTCACTGCACCGCGCCGATCTGGTGGTGGCCGGCAGCAGCTGTGCTGCATGTCTGATACGCATTGAAAAGAAGCTAAAAGCCCGCCCTGGTGTTCTCAAGGCAATGGTGTCTATTTATCGCCCGTATGCCGCCATCGTGGTTTACGACAACGCTAAAACATCGATAAAGGATCTGACCAAAGTTTTTGCGGCAGAAAATGCTTCAGCTAACAAAGTAGTCGATCATGAAATTAAAGAGGTGCCGGTTTTGCTGTTGCCTCTATACAAATAGGGAGAGGAAGAATGGTCGAGAACGATGACGCCGACCTGGCTGCCAATTCTGATGTACCAGCAGATCATCAGAGCCGCGACAACCTTGTGGAAGGGCTCTTTTCCTCTGTCAAATATTTGCAGAGCGCTCATGCGGAAACGGGATTTATCAAGTTACGCAAAAGCGACAAAGTTACCCAGGTACTGCTGGTGGTGGCACTGCTGATTGTTGTAGCGGCTCAGTTAATGCCGCAACAAAGAGAGCTTTGCATTGTTCTTGCCGATGGTTTGATGTTGGTTATTTTGCTTTCTTTTATTGCTGTGCGCTTCGGCGTTTTACGTACGCTTAAGCCGAGACAAGCTGTTTTAGCCTGGCAGCTGATTTTAGGATCGTTTTTGCTTGGTACTTATCTGGCATTCAACGGCAAAATGATTGTGCTTTTGTTCACCGGCGTGTCAATTTTGCCAAAATGAACGCGGGCACTTACGATGGCCGCGGTGGTGCAATGCCTACAATTGCTTCTGAAGCCTGAGTTTTTATGTTCATTGTCGGCCCTACATTCAAAAATGGCACAGGCACAGGCATAACAATGGTAACGCTGCACTGTACGCTGGCCAGACCGTCCGGAGTACCGTCATACTTGTCTAATTTGAGCACAAGGCCCTGGTAAGTGGGAGATTTATTAAAGTTGGCTTCGACGTCGGCCACAGCTGCGGTGGCTTCTGCCAGGCTGGATGAATTGGCGGCAGCGCGAGCGGCTTGTTTAGCCAGATCGTTGCAGATGTCTCCACCAATGACCACCACAGCCAGATCAATAATGGCCAGTACAATAGGCACCAGTACAATGGAGCCCACTAAAATTTCTACCAGATTCTGGCCTGTAGGTCTTCGGCCTGAGCGTCTCTTTAAAGAAATACGATCCGTCACTAATGCACCTGGCTATTTTAACTGGGTATGTTCTCGATTACCGATCGCCCACTAAACTTAAAAGTGACGGGTTGATTGATGCCGGGCACCTGAATGAAAAATGGTATCTGCAAGAAAGGTTTGCATTGCACTAATAGATCCAGGTGAATGAATTTGACCTTGGCTGTGCCTTCCGTCAAATCAATATAGCAAGTTTGCTTGGGCATAGCGCCGGTGCTGGCAAATTGGCCTAATCCCATTTTCAGCCAATTTTTGATAACTGTGTTGAGTGCACCATTTGGATCTGTACTACATGTAAGGTCTTCTTTGAGTGATGGCGGATTAGTGCTGTTGTCCAGCACGAGCACATTTTCCAGAGCCGCCTGGCGCAAAAGCAAAGTATCGAGATAAAGACAATCAGCGTAAGAGATTGCCATTCCCACCATGTTTAAGAATGGGAAGAAAACTACCATAACGAAAATGAAAATTGCCGGACCGAATTCGGCAATCACGCTTCCTTTATAGTGTCTCGATCGGGTTTGCCTGAGCGAACGTTTCATGGGTTGATCTATTCCATCAGTTAAGTTACCTACGATAGATTATGCCCCTATCTGGCCGCCATGCAACGTTTTATTGTTCTGCTTCAGCCTTGATGCCCGTCTTACGTGGGGCTTCTACCATGAAAACCGCTAGATGAAACAAATTTTTCTTGTCAATCATTATTAAACTGCTATAATAATCAGGCCAAACGCAACTGAATGTTATTTGTGGCGTTTGAGTGTTGAACAGAACGGTACAGACTCTTGCCTTTACAGGCTTGAGAAAGATTACTAACTTGCATCAATATTAGTGATGCGAATGGTGAAACCAACAGTCGAGGTCCTAAATCATGGAACGGAAGAGAAAGCAGCGCGCAGCATCACTTGTGCTGATAACGGCTTTTATATTGGCACTAGCAGTCATTATTGTGGCGGCGATTGCGCTCATCAATTTGCTTGGCGGTGGCCAGCAGATGCAGCGTGCTACCGATGCCGGTAACCTTTCTCTCGCTCGCTCGGTGCTGGTAAAAGTGGCGGTGCCGCTGGCTAATACCGGTGATCAAGTTCAATTTAACGGTGTAAGCGATCACACTATGGGCGCCCACGGCGTCATTAACCTGCGCAACATCAATAGGGTGATGGCCCAGGCTTTAATCATCAACTTTAATGCCCACAAGATTGCAGCCGACGGTTTAGATCAGGGTGCCAATACTCACGCATCGCAAATCACCACCATTTCGCAGCAACTGGGCAAGTCGCTTAGCGATGAACTGGCAAAGCCATCTTCGGTTCAGGTCTTTTTCAGTTCCATTGCCAAACTCAATCCTACTAAGCAGTTCGGTTCCGAGGACATAGCCCCACTTGGTGCGCCAACGTTCTCTTATATGGACCGCACCATGCCCTCCAACGTTTATATTGCCTCTTCGGCAATGCCTGACTACAATTTCACTACTAAGACTTCAAAAATCTACAACGATAAAGTTAGCGCCTGGGTTTCACCTGTTAATTCAGATCTTGATTCCAATGGTGTGCCGCATAATTATCTGAAGGGCTACCTTGAAGGAATGAGTCCAGCGGCTAACTTCGCTAACACATATTTCGTTCCTCTTAAGCCTGGTGCCAAACCTCACCTTGTGCCGCAAGTGGCCTTCGAAGAAAACAACAAAGCTTCAACAGGAGCCAATGCCTTCAGCTGGTCTAAGCCAGTACCCAACGCACTGTCGTTAAAAGGGCAGGCTAAGTCTACGCAGGGTTATAACGGCGGTTTCAATGCCTTTGCTTTAGTTGAACCAATTGATCCGGTTGGTTTTCCCGCTGCCCTGCCTCATGGTTTCATTCGTATTCAAAATGGTGCTGCATCACCAACCACCGGTGTGGCCGGCAACAATAGCGCCGACGTTTTTGTCTACACTATGAATAATCCACAGTGCTACCCTGCCGACGTTAACGGCAAGCCGCTGCCTTATTTTGTCGGTATGAATGATTCTCCATTACCGGGTGGTGCCGCCAACGGTCAAGATTATCTGGGCAAGATTGTTCAAGATATCAAAGATGGTAAAACGCCGAATTGTTCAGGCTTGAGCGTAGGTTACGCATTATCTGGCGATAGCCTTGGTCTCGGTGGTGTTTCGCAAGCAAATTGCAATAACATCGGTGGTATTGGCGGTAGTGGCGTCGATAATATTGCTCTTGATGCTCCAGGCAACAAGGTCAACACCGACATGAACGCTTATAACTCTTCAGACAACCGCGGCCTCTGGGCTCGTCCTGTACTTGAAGCAGCTTATAACATTCAGCCTCCCACACCGACCGGCAGTAATGGCGGCAGCGTCAACGTAGCCGACATCGTTAATTTGCAGTTGCTCAGCCAACGTGCTGAAGGCAACGATTTCCATCCTGGTACATACCAATCAGGTATAGCTCATGTGCCACCAACTCGTGGCGTCTTGAGTGCTCCTGATTTCCGCATCACTACCGATCAAGGTGTTCACCTCGATAGCAAAAGCTCCGAAGGTATCAGTCTGAACGGGCCGATGTGGAATTATTTGACCCAGCGTATGTATCAAATCGATCCAGAATGGCTCAAGTACGCCAGTACGGGAGTTTATGCCAGTGAAAAGCGGCCCCTCGATTATATTCTCAGCCAGAATATAGTGCCCATGGGCGGCCGCGGTTACATTTATTTCAGTGCTAGCGGCAATGCCGGTAAGGGCGGGCTCGTTCTTAAACCTGAATCAGCAGCTCTTTCTGACGCACCATGGTTGAGCGATTTCATCGGTCAATTGCCTGACGCTAAGAGTCCAAGTTCGCCAACAGAAACCAGACAGTTCGAGCTCATGCCTTTCAGTCAAATAAACGTGGCCGGTGACTGGGGCTATCCTCAACCTTATGACTATCCAGGCAAAATTTGTTTGATGAACTGGTTCTCCTTCACGCCTGCGAGTGGCTGGAATAACCTGCTTGGTCAAATCAACCTGGGAGCGATCAGCACAAGCTGTTGCCCTGAAGGATCTACCGGTTCTGGTGCCTTCGCTATCAATTACAGCAGTGGTGGTGATACTCTAACCATGCCGCCAGGATGTGCTTGCCCTCCCACAACTACTTGCGACTCAACCGGGCCCTGCTAAAATTCAGAAGCACTGTTGAAAGCGAGCTTTGAAGGCCAGCTTTGAAGGCCAGCTTTGAAGGCCAGCTTTGAAGGCCAGCTTTGAAGGAAGGATGGAAACAATTGATGACTGATATGTATATTTCGGATCAGAGCAGTCTGATTGCGAGATTCAGGATACGGCTGTCATGTTGTCTATTTGCCGGTTTTCTCGCAGCCGTAGTCTCAGCCTTAAGTTTGCCGGCCTCTGCCCAACAGCAGGTGCGCCAGCAATATGGCCAGCCCACAGCTCAACCTGCCGCTCGTTCGCGCAGGCCGGCGCCAGTAGAGAGCGTTCATCGTGCTATGACCACCTGGCCTAACACGGTGCCGATTCCACTGCCGCCTGATGCCAAATTTGTGGCCGGCTATAAGAGCCAATATATCAGCTCGAAAAATATGACAATGCTGCGCTTCACTACAGTCAATCCTGCAGCTACAGTTCTTGATTGGTATAAGCGCAGTTTGCAAAGCGCGGGTTGGACCGTAAAAGAAATGAACAGTGTTTCCGGTCGCACGGTATCGTCAATCTCAGGCACCAAAAATGGTGTCAGTTGCTCAATCAATGTCATACCTCCGATTTCTACTAAAGATCGCACGTCTGTCACTCTTTCCTATACTGACCGTTAGGGCATCATGTTCAAGCAAAAAAGTTTCCGGCGACAAGCGATAGTTTGTTTCGCTGTCTTTTTAACTGCTTCTTTGACGGCAGCTCAGGCCGATCCCGTGCTCACCGCTGAGAAAGGTTCGGATATTCCTACTGAAGTCGAAGTTGCCAATCTTTTAAAAAAGCAGCCGAAAAGTTATGACGCTCACTATGCAGCCGGGCGGCTGTACGAAGCGCGAGGTTTTTACAACGAGGCTCAAGAAGAATATAAAAAGGCCGTTTCCTTTCCCGGCAACAGGCCTGACGGCTACAAAAGACTGGCTCAATTAGCGCTGCGCTCAAGTGAATATCCAAAGGCCGAAAAGGCTGCTACCGACGGTTTGCAACGTTTTCCTAAAGATTACGGCATGCTGCTTACCGCCGGTTTTGTTTTGCATAATCAAAACAAACTGGCTCCAGCGCTCAATATGTATCAGCGTGCCAGAGCGGCAAAACCAAATGATGCTCAAATTTGTCTGGCCATTGCAGACGTATTGGCTGCCATGCACAAACCTGAGCAAGCATTGCTGGAAATTCAGCGCTTTGAAAAATTGAGCAAACCGAATGTACTCAGTATTTATGAAAAAGCAAAAGTCTTGCTAGCTCTCAAAAGAGTTGACGAGGCTTTAACTGAGATGGATAAAAACTTTGCCAGCGATCCGGCAAATTTTGCCAACAATAAATTATATGCCACCACATTGGCCGCAAGGGGCAAGAAAGCAAAAGCACTAGAAGTGTCTCTCTGTCTGCTTGCTAATGGCGTAGGTAAAGAGATGGAGTCAGCGAAAATTCGCAGCACAAATCTGCTCACTCAACTTCCCTCAGATGCGGCACCGATTATTGCCGCTGCCGAAAACCGTCTGCGCGACAACAAAATCAAGGCAAGATTGCACTTTGCTTTGGGTGATGTTTATGACCGCAAAGAAATGCGCGAACTGGCCATCAAGCAATATCAAGACGGTTTGAAATTGAATGAAAAATTCGCTCGCGGACACCTGCGCCTCGGTCAAGATCTGGAGCGCCATCGCAAAGATTTAAAAGGTGCATTGACTGCCTATCAGCGTGCCAGTGCTCTGGACGGGGATAAAATAGATCGTGAAATTGCAAATAGTCTAAAAGATTTGCAGAAGAAACTGGCGGCTAAAACTAAGTGAGGCCGAATCTAAATGGCTAAGACTTCTTCGAGAACATCGATAATCGCTCTTTCGGTTGTTGTGCTTTTGCTTTTAGCCGTAGGTACAGTCGCTTACTTGAAACGACCACAATATCGCTCAACTAAAACTGAAGCGACAATTAAACCGGTCACCATCACCGGTGAAGTTGTCGATGCCTGGTGTTATGCCTCGCAAACAATGGGTCCTGGCCGCGGACCCGGTCACAGACCATGCGCTCTCAACTGCATTCATGGTGGCGTTAGTGTGGGTATTCTGGAAGACGGCACCAATATTCTATTTATCGCAGCGAAGTACCGGGGTTTTAAAGGCTGTAAGGAATTGCTTTTGCCTTATGTAGGCGAAAAAGTAACCGTAACCGGATGGGTCGGTGATCTTGGCGGTTCAAGAATGCTGCGTATTCAAACCATCAAAGCCCTGACTGGCCCTCTGACAGAAAAAGAAAAACAAGTAGAGGAGCCACCGGTCAATAAGACTGATGGCTCTTCAATGCCCTAGAGGCGAACTCGTTAGTTGTTATACGTCACCTGCTACGGTGCTGGTGGTGTAGGTGGAGTAGGTGGAGTTGGTGGCGGAACATAAGGCACGCCAACCTCTGCGACATAACCGGGAGGGTACTTCTCACCTACATAGCCTAAGCTGAAACCAAGGCTATCTTTAAATGTACCCGTATCAACCTGTCTGCGAAAGCGAACATCTACCGCCATGCCATTTTTCTGATAGGTGGGCCTCATGTTCTTGGCCCCTGGGCCTTTAGAGTATTGATTGTAATAGGTTGAGTTCAGGGGGAAGCCGGCAGTTTCAGCAAAGTCAGATTGGTTGGTGATCGCTGGAGGCACACCTTTCGGTCTTAGAGCAACTGAAGGCGGCTTTTTAGCACCAAAGCCAGCACCGCCTAAGTCACCACCGGTTGTTGCGTGCGAAACAAGTGGATAATCCATTGGCTCACCGGCATGTATTCCTCTTACTCCCCCAACTTTGCCTGGATGGAACACCTGGTCGCGGATATAAACGTCATAAACTGGTTTCAAATAAACTTCGTCGGCGATATAACCGGTGTTGGGAAAGTCGAATGGTCCTACCTTCTGGGTTCCGATCGCACTCTTGGTGATACCGTCAATATTCTCCGAATACAATTGTTCGTCACCGGCCACACTGTATTGAATTGGTGCTAGTTGTTTGTCTTGATAGCTAATCTGACCGCTGGCCGGAGCGATGCGATAAATGTGGATAGTACCGTCTGGAATTGGTCCAAGGTTGTAGATTTTGCCGGTTTGGTTTATATATTCTGGGGCTTTCCAATCAACCATTAGTGGACTTGGTTGCTTAAATTTGTAAGTAGGATCGGTCATCATGCTTACAGCAGACGCAACGTTGAGCTTGGTGCCGGCTCTCTTCCACCAATCAAATAGGGCCAAGCGGAAAACATTGCCGGTGCTCTCGGGCAGTGACGGATAGGGCCAGGTCAGGTCGGCAATCTGAGCCGGTTTTATCGGATAATCGCCATCTTTTGAAGTTTGAATATTACAGTTATTGCCGCTATTTAATTGCCCATCAGTAAACATGGCGATGGGCTGTTGAATTTCAGGCGGAATACCGTCAGGGAAACTAAATGAGAGGGCTCCGGGTGCGGGTTTGGGATCGGCAACGTTGGCCGGTTGGGCGCAGGCAATAGCATGAATGGTATAAGCCTGGCCATTCTGGCCATTGTTCATTTGCTGGTCGGCTTCGGCTTTAACGATGGTTTGCATTTGATAAGGCAAACTGGCTATAGATGGCGTCCACTGTTTGGCGTCAATTAGTTTAATAGAATCCCCGATGCCGGCAAAGACGAAATCTTCGCCATCAAAAGTTTGGTTGAAGTACGACAGGTAGAAGTCATTTTGTGATCCACCGGAAGGTACGTTAGCTTTTGATTTAGGATTAGGCAAAGGAGTATTGGTGATGCCACCATTGGTGATACTGCCAAGCGAGAGCTTTAACGAATTTTTGACGTAGTTAGATGAACCTGTCATGCGGATTTGATTAGATGTATAAGCATCTTCCGCATCTTTATAAACATTGATGGGATTGTTGTTAATGTCTTTGGCTATGTAGTTGGCAACGATTGCTTTTTGCAATTCAGCTGCCAACGTGGCCTGAGCTGCTTTGGCTTTAACTAAATCAGCTTTGATGATGTATTTGAGATCAGCGTCGCCCAGTTCGTTGGCGATGATCAAGTCGAGGCGGATGGTGCCGAGAATGCTGTTCATGCCTCTGACTGGTACATTGTATGCGTCAACAGCCGTGGTAGCTGAGCCGGTAGGCGCCGAATCAGAAACTGAAACCCAACCATACTCGTCCGTGTCCACAGCGATCATGCTCAAATCTCGAGCGGCGGCGAGTGACGCGGCTTCAATGGCATTGCGCTGTTCACTGTTGCTGCCGAGCAGGCGCACATAACCAAGACTGAAAAAGGCCAAGACGGCCACAAGAAAGACTGTAATGGCAGTGGCAAAGACGAGCATATTGCCCTTTTGCCTGCGTTTGATCAGATTCCTCTGATTCTTAGTCATGCGTTAACCCCCAGCCTGCACAAAACCATAGCTTTGCTTAAATGCTACTAATAATCTAATCCTAGTATTCCCCATCTCAGCTGTCAATAAGCGCTCAAGCCACAAACTCCAGGTGCCAGCTTAAGCACGAAGGCCAGCATCCCCATGCTAGCCTTCGTGCTTAAGCTTTTATTGTTCAGCTTAAATGAGTCCTGTCTAATGTTGGCGCCTTAGATTAAATCTGAGGCCATCCTCTTATAAGCAATTGCTATACCGCAATCGGCTGAGCCATTGTTCCTATATATGCAACTTCCGGTTTGACCGTTGCTGCTCCGGCACCTGATACGGACTGCCAGCGAGTGGCGACAATGCCGTCTTTGTACAATTCCTGGTGAGTAGAGAAGAGAGCGCGTTTGGCCAATTCTCCACCGGCTTGCGCAACTAGCTGTTGCAACGCTTTTTGCGCCAGGTCATCCCGTGAGATCAGCAGCAGAGAATCAATTGCTTCGCTGGCCAGCGATTCAGTCAATTTTGCGATGCTAGCTTGATCGAGTGCAAGATTGTTGACCAGACCGACTTTCGTTGTTGTTGAGCCGTTTTTGAATTCGACTTTAGCATCAAGGCCGGTTTCTGTTTTTTTGTTTTGTTTGCAGGTTGTCCACTGGAATGCACTGATCTGGCCGTCTTTCTGAGCAACCAGATAGAGCATGCGCAGATTGGCTACTTCTAAATGGTGGCGTTGAAATTCGTTATCGAGCGAGTCATCAGATTCAGGAGCACCGGCGATGGTTCTGGTTAACGGAGAGAGCATGTAAACCAATGGCTTGGTGGGAGTTGTCCACCATGGCAATTTGCTGCCGTGACGGTGGCAGAGCAAATAATCGAGATAGAAGAGCTTGCGCAGCCGATCTCGAATCAATACCGGCTTTTCTTCACCGGCGATGAACCAGGAAATATGTTTTTCCAGCAAGACCTCGTGCTCGTCAATTAGTTTGAAAATAAGATGGTCTCTGTCATTTAACTGAATAGCCATTTTGAGAGGTCCTCGGGTGTTTTGGGGTGGTTTGCTGTAGGGGCTCAGAGTTTGAAAACTTAGTTTTTGGGATACTGACCGGTGACATATTTGGTTAGAGAATCGGTCTGTTTGGCGCTATGTACTCGGTAGGTGCGGCGTAGATTGCGGTCCATAGCTAAAATTGTGATGTTAGTTTTACCTATACTTTCGGCTTGCTCTTTGACCTGTCGAAGCTGATCCTTTAAGTCTTCGATGGTCTGGGCCGGTTGTCTCGGTTTAATCATTTCTTCGTAAACTAGAGCGGCATCGTTGAACCAGGAAATGCGCAGACTGCGGTAATCGTCAAGGTCGGCCCGTCCTCTTGGGGCATAAACGGTTTGCAATGCTCTGGCAGTCAGACGGTATCGTTTGGCTACGTTAGAGGCTGTCCGCGTCCAGCTTTGCACGCGCTCCGCTTCTTGATTGAAGGGCATATTTAAAACTGCTCTTTCATAATCAGTTGGTCTGCCGCGGAAGCTGATTTCATCGAACTTTTCAAACCAGGCAACTTCTGGCGAATTATCTGAATCCATAGCTCCGGCACCTTTGGCGGTGACACCATTGGCCAACGGTTTTGGAGCCGGTCCTTGAAAGTTGGTGTAGCCTTTCTGGGTGGTGGAATTGGCGCTGGAGTTACCGCCGAAAAATTCATTTTTCGGTTGAGCGCTGGCCACTTGCACGCCTGCTAAGGCGGACACTATCAAAGAGACATTCAGTCTCCGCAACAGTTTAGTGGTATCAACTCTTTTCACTTTTTCGAACTTCCTTCTATAGATTGCTACTGATTAATTGCCTGCATTACCGAATGGTTGTACCGGCACTCCGCCTCGTCCGGCACCGCCATTAGCACCACCGTTAGGTGTGGCCGGCGTAAGCGGCCTGGTGACGAAGGCGTCTTGCACAAGCCCTTGTTGAGTGCGATTTTGGGCTCTGGCAGTGTCGGGTGACATGGCGCCGAATGTATTCATGGTGACGATTTTCCAGATTGTATAGGCGGCCATTAAGAAGAGCAGGCCGGATGCTGCGCCAATCACTCGGGCACCACCGTATGGATTGCCCATCACCACCGAGTAGGCGGCCAGGGCCATAAACACTGTTGCTACAACTACACCGAGGATAACCAGGTAGCGAGAGAAGGTAGCCACTGTAGGCAGCTGATTATCGAAGCGGTAAATGCTATTGCGGCCTGCTTTAGGATAGCCGGCAGCAGGATTGTCGCCGGTAATTCTTTTACGGCCGGCGTTGTCACTGGTCTGTGGATAAGCAGCCAGCGCTTCTTGAATTTGTTCAATTTGAGCGTCGGTAGCGGTAACGTCTATGGCTTGTTCGCCGGAAAGCATGTTGATGCCGAGAATGCCCTCGATTCTTGATCTGGCGTCATCAGACAAAGTATCTGGGCGCAAGGTCTGAACCATGCGGGAGCCGCGGCCGGCTGTTTGTTTGAAGACACGCACTACAGTGCGGTCGCGTCCGGTGCCCACAGCGTTATTGGTGCCGGGGCCGGCATCGGCTGCGTTAGATGGAGCGGCGGCACCACCAGAGGTGTCGCCTGGGCCAACGCTGGCGCGCCCTTGCGGGTTCACGGCAACTCCCGTTATGTCTTGCGCCGCCGCAGCGCCTCGCGGCAGTGCAGCTTGTGCGGCTGCAGGCAGCCGCAGCTCACAAGGTCAGGCGCCGCAAGCGGCGCAGTCATGGGTGGCCCCCGCCCACC
>JADYXQ010000250.1 GCA_021772135.1 Candidatus Obscuribacter sp. | reverse complement strand
TAGTGCCAATGAGTTTTGTCGAACGCAGGGTATCTCCAACAGCACTTTTTCTGTGTGGAGGAAAAGGCTGGCACCGAAAAAGAGATCTGGCCGAAGCACTGTTAGCAGCCGTTTAAAACCGCACCTTTTGAAGTGGCAAGTTTAGATCGCGCAACAAAATTTAGAGCTCTAGCTGTTGAAGCGGGCGGAGCAATCTGAGACATTTATAGAGTTCTTAAAGGTCAAGGATTCAAGCGGCAACTTGAATCCCTGGAATCATCATTGGACGATGACAACTTAAGTCTCGTACATACAGCGGTTCTTGTCCAGATCTTTTAGTTCACTAATTGGACGACAAGACAGCTACATATCGGCTTTACAACTGTTGCTGGTGTGCCATTCAGGTGCGTCTCTGCACAAAGTGTGACCGAGGCAATATTTACTGCGGTAAAGATTGAGCTGTTTCAGGCCGCCGTCGGTCACTGGCAGATGCTGGACAACGCTACCAGCGCACTTTTAGGGGTGCAGTAAAGCACGGCGAGCGCAATGCGACCTATCGGGCACGTGTTTTGGAGAAAGTGACGCATCAGGGTTCACTTGCTGCCCTCGGCAATGCAAACTTGTATTCAGGAAGTGGTGAAAGGGTAGAAGGCCCAGAGATTCTGAGACCAGAGTTTGACGGAAATGGGCGTACACGCTGTAGCGTGTGCGCGGTTTTCTGCGGTCCTTTCGCGCGCACTCATTTCGTCGGCCGAAATTATGAGCCTTCGAAAAATGGAGGGAGCAAAAATGAGCGTTTCAAAGGAAACAGAATCAGAGATTCTTCGACTGTTATACGTTGAGAAGTGGAAAAGAGGAACAATTGCGCGCCAGTTAAATATCCACCACGGAGTGGTCGACCGTGTGCTGCTTAGAAATGGCATTGCAATCGACCGGCTGCAGGTGCGGCCTTCGATGATTGATTCGTATCTGCCATTTATTCGGACAGTACTTGAAAAATATCCAAACCTGACAGCCTCGCGGCTCTACGAAATGGTCAAAGAGCGAGGCTATTCCGGCGCTGTCGATCACTTTAGAGATATGGTGGCACGGCACAGGCCGAAGCCTGCAGCAGAAGCCTATTTGTGATTGCAGACGCTACCAGGCGAGCAGGCGCAAGTTGATTGGGCTTACTTCGGCAAAGTCACCATCGGCAATGCTGAAAGGCCTTTATTTGGCTTTGTTATGGTCTTGTCTTGGTCACGCCAAATATTTCTCAAATTCTATACGGGCATGGTTACAGCTAATTTTCTGCAAGGGCATGTGGACGCTTTTGAAGCGTGGCACGGAGTGCCACGCGAGATACTCTATGACAATTTAAAAAGCGCAGTGCTCGAGCGTGTCGGTGACTCAATCCGTTTCAATCCGAAGTTACTCGATATGGCTGCGCACTATCGTTATGCACCGAAGCCGGTGGCAGTGGCGCGAGGCAATCAAAAACCGGTCATTGCATACTGCTCCTTATTCGGTACTTAGGAAAATAGTTTTGGTGGACGCCCTATTTTACTGGATGGAATTGCAGCAATCAATTTAATTTCACGCTTGGTCGGAGACTCGTAGAGTTCTCGGCTACTGCCGGTGGTGGCATGTTTTCTCAAGTATCCCTGATTCAGTAATTTTGTCACCCGATATTCTTTGATATTTAGCAACGCTGCTACTTCGGCTCGCGTAAGGAAGCCTCTAGCCAGTTCTCGTTCGCGCCTACTTTTTAAAGTGTATACCTGGCAGATATGGGCGACCATGCCTCTCGTGAATGCTGCTACTTCACCAGGCTTGAAGCCATTTTGATTTAAGAGTCTGGCGATTTCTTCAAGCCCATGATGTTCGAGCAAACGATCTATTTCTTTGACGGTAGAAGCTGGTGTTTTTCTCAATTGCCCAGCGCTAAGCTGTAATGCGTCGAGGTATTCAGCCGGCGGAGAAGTGTAAAACTCGGGTTTTACGGCGCCGGCAATCCAGGACAAATTTAATTTAACAAAGGAGTGCACCCACTTTATTTTGTAGTTGCGAAACAACAAATAAAAGAGAGGTGCACCTTTATGATAATAATGGTTTTTGTCTTCAAGACGCTAGAGGAATATCGCATTTTTGGGAAAGATTATGAAGTGCTTCGGCCGAGCACTTGTCCTGACCCAGCGTGCGGAAGGTGTGATTGTTTTTGGAAGCAAACCGCGTATAGTCGGGATGTTTTGGACAATGATGAGGTTGTATCGCTGAGAATCCAGAGATTCAAGTGTCGATATTGCGACCTTGTGGTTTCGTGCTTGTTTAGCTTTCTGGTGCCTTATCGGCGGTACAGTGCTGAAGTAGTAGCGGCTACTGCCGAAACATATGTCACAGCACCGGTAGGGGTGCCGCTGAAGAGTTATCGAAATATCGCTGAGAATACAGGTTGTGCTCGGATGTCTGTTTTCCGCTGGACTGAGATCTTGGCAAAGAAGGCTAGCAGCCTGCAGTGTCAGTTACAAAAAGAGTTCATGCTTGCTGGATGTGCGTGGCAGGGGCTGTCGGTGATTTCTGAG
>JADYXQ010000249.1 GCA_021772135.1 Candidatus Obscuribacter sp. | reverse complement strand
CACCGGTAACAGCGGCGCCGAGCTGGCAGTTTCCCTTGATCGCGTAAACACAGATTCAAAGACTCACTCAGGCTCTTTTCCACGACAGCTTATTAGCCTTCAACTTGCTGGCTTTGGCAATGCTTTCTTGCAATTTTTGACTAGCCGCCGCTTTGATCGCCTTAGGCTTACGATGCAAATCGCTGTTCCAAACCACCACCGCGTTTGGTATTTTGAAAAAATTGTGAGCGGAATAGATATTTTTGCCAAAGGTGCGGACGGTTTGCACCGGTATGCCCACTGAGTTTAAGGCGGCGCCGATTAAACCGTTGCAGTAACCATTGGGATTGACAAAAGTGTGATCGTAGGCCGCACCCAGATGTTTCTTTACGCTGGCAATGACTTTGTGTCTCTGCTCTGCGTCTTTGTAAGGCGGTCTGATAATGGCCAGTCGGGTGCTGGTCCATTTTTTGAAAATGGCAAAATCGGTTTGGACGGCCACACCGTCCATGGTCAAAAGCTTGTTTTGGTCGTCCACAAGGGCCGTGTGCACCCAGGATGAGCCCAGGGTAGTGGTGCATAAAGCAATCCACTGCCAGCTGTGCAGGTTGGCCTCAACGATAATATCGCCCGGCTGAATCAGGCCTTGCAGCAAGCTGAGCTCTTCATCGTTGGTGTCGAAAGGCAGCGGCCAGGGCCAGAGTTTGGTGGTGAAGACGCGGGTACGAACGGAAGGCACCAGAGCAATGGTTGCAATGGAAATTGGTATAACGGATGCGATTAGTAAAGCTGTTCGTAGACGCAATGCTCGGCTCCTATACACCGATGCCACCCGGATGGCTTGTTATCACTATATGGTCTATAGCCAATTTGCACAAGGGCAGCCATGTATTATCAGCAGCTGAGCTAAAAGCCTTTGAGCAAACGAGCGGCTGTTTCAGCCAGTACTGCGGCTCCGACAAACAAACAATTTTCATCAATATCAAAGGTAGCGGTCTGGTGAATACGGCGACTGGCGGCGATTTCTGCACCAAGATAGATCATTGAGCCGGGAACGTGTTCGGTGAACAACAAGAACTGATAATTCCACGATTTGCGTTTAATCGACAGCACATTGGCGGCGCCGATTAAATCTACTGCCGCATTGTTCATGATGGCTGTCACCGGCGCGCTGTTAACAGCCGGAGCGGCGCCTTCTTCAAATTTGACTGTGGCATTGCTTTTGCCACCACTGGCAATGGCATTGATTTGTTCTTGTACTTGTTGGCGAGATTCAGGGCTGTAGGTTTTCACTGAGCCGGTAATTTGCGAATCTGTGCCCGCGGGGTCAATCTGCATTGATTCCACCACCACACTGACTTGATCTGAAGATGTATTGAGTGATTTGGGAATCTGGTAAAGCGCGCATACAATTTTTGAAGCCGCTAAAGACAGGTCGGTAACGTCTTCACCTGAGGCGTCGGCAAAAGTGATGCTGAATTTCTGACTTGATGGCAGCACAGCCCCCATCACAATGCCGACTTTATTGGTTGGCACAGTGGCGTCGACGTGCAAGCCAAGAATAGCCGTGACGCCTTCCAGGGCCCCAGCTTCAATCATGGTAGTGGCGCCTGGTTTGCCGCTTTCATGCTCGCCTGGCTGAACAATTATTCTGATTCTGCCTTTAAGGTCCATTTCGGAGAGCAATTTGGCTGCTCCAAGGGCGCAGGTGAGGTTGGCGTCGTGACCGCAAGCATGCATTACGCCAGGTTTTTGCGATGTGAACACGGCCCTATTGAGTTCGGCAATGGGCATGGCGTCCATGTCGCAGCGTATTGCTACAGTAATGTCTCCCTGGCCCAGGTCGGCCACCAGGCCTGTATTTCCGCCCTGAGCGCGAACTTCAAAACCCATTTCTGTCAGTTTTTCAGCGGCGAATTTTGAGGTTTCATATTCGGCAAAATTGAGTTCAGGGTAGATGTGCAGGTGTCGCCGAATAGAAACCAGCTGCTCCTGGATTTGTCTGGCGCTTTCAATGGTCGAGGTCACGTAAAACTCCTGAGCCTGAATTGGTGGGGCTATTTTAGCGCGAAACTGAAGCTGGGCGGTTATTGATTTGTGGTTCACGCGAGCTGGCGAACACCGCGCTGAAGAGCTTGTGAGACGTAGACTTCTTGATAACTTTCGACATATAAGTAAAGGCCTTTCACTGTAGTTACAGCAATACCGCCTTCTTCAGGTTCTTTTGATTGATTTTGTTTTGTCATAAATAGCTGCTTAGTCTCAGATATCACTTTCATTCACTTCTCTCTATTTCGCCATCGGTATTAATTCCCCAAAAAGCCCCTAGCTTGAGCCGCTCATTTTTTCTTCACCGCATAGGCGGCGGAGCGAAAACTGAGAGTGGGATAGGCGAAATTTGAGAGGAGCGAAAGTGAAAGTGAGTCAATCAAGCAATTAATCAATCAAACAAACTAAAAATCACTATGTGCGTATCACTGCATCCAGCAAAATTCAGCGGCACAATCGTCGGCACTTTTGACGCTGCCGGCTTTCGTTACCTCGCTTACTCCAACGTCGCCGCCAGCCTGGCCGGTCCGGCATCGACAGCT
>JADYXQ010000248.1 GCA_021772135.1 Candidatus Obscuribacter sp. | reverse complement strand
GCCTGAGGTAATATAGCCAGCCTTGCCACCGCCTGGACCGGCACCACTAACTCCAGTGCTACCGGCGCCAAAAGTGTGACCAGCGCCAACACCGCTTAGAGTGCCACTAATTGTCACTGTGTCAAGCGAGTTTATAATAATTGGACTTGCCGAAAGTGTTACTGTGTTTGAAGCTGTTACAGATAAAGTAGTCGCATTATATTGGGTAGGAGTTGAAACCGTTGAAGTTGTTAGAGTTACAGCGCCGCTAACGCCATTGCCACCAAAAGAATTTGGCGCAGAAGTGGCAGGTGTAAAAGCTTCATAAGCATTGTCGGCAGCGTTTCTGCGGATAGATTGCATAGCTGTCAACACTGGTGAGTTAACAATTTTTGTGCCGTCAAGAACTGCGAAAGTTTTATTTGTCGCTGCCAGAGAAGCATTATTACTGCCACCATGCGCGAGATCTATCGGCGCTGGTAAATCGCCATTAACAATTGAGCGATAAGTGTGAGCGACTCCGCCGCCAGCGTTATAGACAAATCCTATAGTTGGAGCGCCTAGAGAAGTCATTGTAGTGCCGGCAGAGTTGCCAACAATTAAACCGTATGCAGTCGGCGTGATTGCTGCGCCGGCGCCACCGTTAGCAGTGGTAATAATCGGTAGATCACTATTTAAAATCGACCTGAACGCGCCAAGCCCCGATCCACTGGCTGGCGACATAAACGCTTGATTTTGTGATTGACTTAGACCAGTCGGTGAAATCGGCGCATATCTGCCGTCACCAGTAGTTTGATTCAGTGCATGAGCGCCCAGCGTCGCGTTCGCTACTTTGAATAACGGCGCAGTTTGAGCAAGCGAAGTTACAGCAGTAATTACAGATCCGTTAGTTACAACTTTTTGAATCAGTTGGCCAGGCTGGCCGGTTGGTGCCGGCGCGCCGTTTGAAACGGGAACGTGCAACCAAGAGCCGTTGTTTTGGAAATAATCGTAGGTGTCTTTATTGATCGTATAAGTAAAGCTATTAGCTGCCGGCAGTAGTCTCTGACCGTTGGCAATGATTACTCCCACGGGCGTAATCATTGTAAGAGAGCTTGACGGAACAGAGCCCACTAGACCGGAGACCAGGTAATCACTGAAATTATCGGCAGTTACAAATAGCTTTGGATCTGGAGAGACGGCCTGCCAAACCGCAGCGCCTGTTGAGTTGTTAAAACAGACATACAAGGCACTATGCGTAGTATCAAGCCAAACCGATCCGGGCAGATACCCTAATGCATTATCGTCTGATACTGTCGGCGCTGTTGTAGCGGATACATTAGCTGGACCTGTTCCTAGCACCTGCCAGACGCTACCAGTCCACACTTTGAACTGCCTGGTTACACTGTCAAAAATAACCGTGTTGTTAGCAGTAGGTGTTGTTATCGAAGAGGTGCCTGGCCGAATGAAATAACCAGTATCGGCAGCGAAGGCTGCTTGGCACGAAACCAAGAAGGCAAGTAATACAACTGCTAAAGTTTTGAACTGACGCATTGCGCCTCCAAATTAGGGAGTGAGAGGTATATGAGCAGTGGCAGCATCAGCTTCTACGGCTGCCTTTACTGCCGGTGTTGCCCAGCCTGCGAGTGGCCCTGCGGCTTCTGGCGAGTAAGCCATGCATACCGCAGCCCATGCCGTCTGAATTTTTGCTGGCTCAGGGAGGTAGCTTTCCAAAACTGGGAAAAAAATCGTGAGCTGAAGTTTTGCATAAAGCGGAATTGCATTGTCTGCCCAAATTGAATCTTTAAAGGCAGACATATTGGGCGGCACTGCCACTGGCGCTGGCGCATAAACGACTGCGTTATTTATTAGCTTGTAATTTCGCAAATCTTCATCAGGTTTGCCGCCAGCATCTGTCGAAGGAGCCCACAAATACACGACAGCATTTGAAGGAGGTTGGCCAACCCATTTTGCAGAAGGCGAGCCATCACTACCAAATTGCAGATACTGAGAAGTCTGCGCGCAGGCAGAAACAGTCGATAGAGCTAAGACAAGAAGAAACGCGATCAAGTTTTTCATAATTAAATTCCTATTCTTCCGCCTTCAAAAGTTCCGTCATTCCAAACTACGCCCGCAGCTCCAGCTTGACCGCCTACGCTTGTGCCGCCTGAGGCGGTCACGGTACCAGAGTTACTAACACCACTAGATTTTGCAGACTGAAGATTTACAACGCCACCGCCGCCGCCGCCACCCGCGCCGCCGATTGTGTTATTGCCGCCATTGGCATTAATAATTGCGCCAGAGGCAATGGAGATTGTGCCCATGCTGCGGAAATCAGCGCCGCCACCCGCTCCAGCTCCACCACCAGTACTACCGTCTGCGCCTCTAACTGAAATATTTGCAAAGGAAGTTAAAGAGATAGGACCATTAGCTTCAACGTAAAAACTTCCGCCACCGCTCCCTATAACACCACCACCAGACGGAGGCATAGGCGAACCACCACAACCAGGCAATGGCTGCCAGCGGTACGGATAAGCTCCAGGTGGACCGGGATAACCAGGATATGTGCCACCAAGGCCACCATGTGAACCGCCAGCACCTGAGTTTATTGCGCAGATTCCATAAGGCCCCTGGCCGCCTGAATTAGCTTCGACGCCTGTTGCACAGGTGACAGTATCGTTAAAAGTGACTGAGCCGCCGAAGTAACCACGAACGCCGTTTGATGTGATAGGCCCAGTCTGCACCCAGTTCCCCGAAGTCTTGTAGACGCCGGTTAGGGTACCTGACGTTGGCATAGGTCTGGCGTTGGTGTAATCACCGAAAGTGAGCGCCGCCTTGGTATACGAAGGCACCACATTCTGAGCTTGACCCACTTGGCCGAACGTAAGACAAAATGCAACCAGTAAAAACAGTAACTTGCGCATCACAACTCCTTAAGGAAGAACATGCCAGCCCACAGCTGCCTGTGGCCCAAGGCGAACGGCGTCCCCGGGATTAAGAGTAATTGGCGCATTGGCTGCCATTCCGCCTAGACTTTCGCCGGTGGCCGGGTAAATAGTCATGACGTTTGTTGAGCCAATATTTTTAAATTCAACGACACCAGTGCCGTAGGACGCTGCAGTTCCCAAGGTACAAGTTCCGGCACCACTCGCGGTATTACACAAATAAATCGTGCCGCCGACTACGGGGCTGATCGGGAATGAACTAACGACAACGCAACCGCCTACCAAGCCAATCGGCTGCCAAACTGCAACACCAGCGCCACCAGTAGTAACGCAAACCCAAAGAATGCTGGCATCAGATTGAAAGAACAAATCTCCCGCTCCCCCAGCTAAAACAGCAACAGGCGTGCCAACTCCACTCCTTAAAGTAGGAAGCAAACCATATAGACTTGTCGCCGGCAGGTGAGACAAAGGCACGATGCCGGTGATTTCCGTAGTTACATCAATCTGAGGAGCTTGACCGTATGCCGCACCTTTATGATGCTGCGCTCTAACGCCTCGCCAGATCGGAGCTGGTGGATAGCCACCTATGCCTGCTGGAGCTTCTAAGATTTGACCGTTTGTAATTGTAGTTTGACCGAAAGTCAAAAGCACCAGATATAACGGAACAAAGCCGCCGCCTGGAGATGGTGCGACTTGAGCGCCGGTAGTAGCCGGTGTGCCGTACACGGTTGAAATTTCAACGGAGCCCTTTCTGACACTAGGCAAAATTCCGCCGTTGTTGTTGATCCCTTGCAGCGGATTTCTTGGATCCGCTGAGTTGTAGAAAGGCTGAACTCCACTCGTTGGATCGCCAGGCCGTACGGCATCGACTTGCTTGAAACGTGCTCGGATCAAAACCCACTGACTTTGGCCAGATGAAAGTTGCGCGGTCGTTAAAACAATTTCTTGTGCTTCTGCGAAACCTAACTGGTAGCAATAACTGGCATCTGCGGCGGCGGCACCGTAAGGATCAGCATCGACAGGTGCCCATTCTAAAATGCTTCCGGATGCAAGATCAAAAGTCATATTGGGAATTGATTTTGCAGCAGCGCTGAAGCGGGTAAGGATCGTATCCGACGGCCCGAATAGACTTTGCGCAAGGTTTCCCTCACTCTTCATGCAATCGCGCATGCCTTCCAAAAAGTCAAAAGAACGGATCTGCTCTTGGCTGTAAATTATGGATCTGTACACGCCGATACCCCTATGAGTCGTTTCTACAGTAGCGAAAATTCTTCCTTCAACTTTCGTGAATGGCCCAGTACACAAATGCGTCGACTGGAGGTGCTTCCGAAAAAGAAAGGCGTAAAGCTGTTGTTGTTTTGTCTATGTCAACGCTCGTATTCCATGTTGGCAACACGAATGCCTGAAACGGATCTCTTGTTGAAACAGGAATTGAAAAGCTGTAATTATTGGCGGGTACTGTTGTAACTCCTGAATACAGTGGATCAAAATATTTGTAAGCAAAAGAGGCTGATAGTGGAGCGGGTGTTCCGAATTTAAAAACAGCCGAACTGAGAGATTTTGAATGGAGCCAACACGTTGTATTCCAGCTTGGTTGAGCAATTATTGTTTGCGCTTGGAACGCTGCCAGAATTCCAACCGTACTAGAAATTAAGTCGGCCGCTACTACTCCCGATCCGCAACCTGGCACAATAAGTGGCGTGGCGACCCAATCAACAGCCCCACCGCCTGGTGGCAATGGCACACTAAACGTCATCAGAAATTGATTTGTGCCAATCGGTGTATAGCTGACGACAGTATTCCAGTTGCAATTTGCCAGTACCATAAAGGCTCCAGCGAACGCGGGGAACACCTCGATTAAGTAGCTGCTGACTCCCTCTTCAAGAAATAGAGAACCACCTACGGCAGTTTTTGTAAGAAGCTGGCCGCTATAACGACGCCAAACAATGGTGCCATAGGGCTTAGTTTTATTGATCAAAGCGTCGATCCGAGCGACTTGAAGCCACCAAGTAGCTTGTGCCTCAAAGAAATATGCGCTTGGAGAATCCCACGCAGCGCCTTTGTCAAAACACCAAATTGGATAATCGCCCTGGTTGCCGAAACTAGGTAACGCCGACTCTACAAAGCCCTGGTGCGTTAACCCAGGATCGCCCATACGTGCGGAATTTTCTGGAGTATCAACATCAAAAAATGATTGAATATCCCAGACCGAAGTATCGCCTGGGCTCCACGGCTCCATTACTCGAGGCTGTTGATTTGTCAGCCTGACAAGAAGGTCTATTAAACTCTGTCGAGTTGCGGCAGGAAGAAGCAAGGTTGCTTTAATTCGATCGCGTAAGCTGCTATCTGGTTCTCCTGGCGCTCTAATTACATCAGCTGGAAATCCAGCAACACTGCCAAAAAAATCTTGAGCGATGAGATCAAGCGCTTCGTCGACAGCTGTCTCGATTCGGCAAGCTTTCCAGTCATAACGAACATTTTCAAGTTGGCCGGCAACTGCTTGACCAAGGGCAAACATTAGGGCATATAAAACGCCACCGAGCTGCCTTGCCTCAACACTCGTCCAAGGCTCTGGAAAGGTTTTTAAAAATTTGTCGGCCCATTCCGGTTCTGTGAAGTAAGGAATGACAGTTGGCAACGAGGTGGTCATTAGAAGCTACCAACGGTCACGTTGGCCGGAATTGTTCTAATGACCTCAAACTGAGTGATTACCTTATCCAATTCCAAAGTATCAATTTTCACGCTATTTATTTGCACGGCATAAATGTTGTCTGGATCTGCAGCTTTAGCAATCTCGATCAAGTTATAAACATAAAGAGGTTGGCCGATCTTGAGGCTATTTATGTAACTGACAATTGCAAGTTGCGCTTTTGTTTGAACCAAAGTTGAGTTGACATCAGGGTTGACTTTGATATTCAAGGTTGCAGCAACAGTCACTTTCGTTGCTGGAACAACAACGAAAGCAATCGTAAAACCTCGCACTCGCTCAACAGCTTGTGTGATCCGCGTAAGCAATGCTTCTGGAGGATCGCCAGAGCCGTCATCAATTACAACAGTGAAAAACCCATTTCGTGCGCTGCCGTTCTGATCGAAGTTTTCAACTAGATTAAAGTTGATCGCTTGCTGCACAGACATAATTGCAGCAGAGATCGACGGCCGGGTATTTTTGGAAAGGCTGTTTATATAGAGAATAAAACGGTTGCGAACATCGGTGTCAGATTCAGCATCTAAGCCGTTTGTGATTGCTAAGGTGTTGAGCACATCGTCTGCGCCAGTGTTGCTTGACGAGAACTGCGAGATCTGATTTGGTTGAACGTTATATGCGGAGCCAGCTATTGGAGCTTCAACAGTAGCGATAATGCTTGTTTGCCCAGCTTGGATAATGTAAGCGCCGTTCGCGTCGCTCCATGCCGTTTGAGTTGGATCAGCAACGATTGAGTACTTAATCGCGCCGCCTGGAGTCTGTACAACCTTGCCAATCGGAACAGTGACGTTATCCGCTCTGGCAATCCTCAAGCTGAGCCGGACTTGGCCGCGAGCTTTTACGGCTGGAAGGCGAGCGAAATCAAACTGCGCCATCCACGAATCGAGATCTTCACCAGTCGCAGTCGTTGAACGTGAGAAAATATAGACTTTCTTGCACAGCGCTTGAATGAAATTGATCTGTGTGGCATCACCTTGAGCGATCGCAAGCAATGGATCGCCGCTCGTCAAACTTGGGTCTAATCCAAGTTGACTGGCAAATTCTGAAACTAATTCTGAAGCGATTTGCTCTTCAGATTTGATGTTTAGTGGCAAAGGTGAATCCCCCTTGCCCTAAGCTATCAATTAAAATTTCCTAGCCATTTGAGTAATTGAAGACGATAGTGCCAGATTTGCCGGTCTTCAAAAAGACAACGACGGCAATATACACTCGATGGTTCTGTTCTTTAATCGTAATTATTGGATCGCGAGTGGTGTCAACGCCCTGATCAACAAGAACGCCTTTCCTAATTTCCGTCCGCAATCGCTTTTCCAAAGTCTTTGAAAACGGCTCGCCAATTGTGCGCCTGCTGCCAATGCCATAATTTTGGTCATAAATGTAGTCTGCCGAAATGGGCTGACCATCATGCAGGGTAAATTTTGGGTTTGTCAGAATTCTGCGCAAAATCCTTTGGCGATCTTGAGCCCAACCACCTACCAAAACCAAGCCGCCATTTTGCGAAGCAATAAAATCCGTACCCCAATCGAGATCAAGGGTTCTGTCATTCGGATTAATGAGAATGTCGCTCATCTATTAGCCTGCCGCGAAGACTGTAGTGGTTTCTGCGTCAACTATAGCTGGAATTAATGGAGCACTAGTAATGCCGCCTGGCGCGTTGTGAGAGTGGCCATTAAACAGCAAAAGAAATGCCTCGTTGCATAGTCTTTGTACTTGAGCCGGGTCCAGGCCAGCATTAATAAATGGCGCGATTAGATTGATAAGTCCGTCAGCGATTACGGAAACAGTGGTGCCTTCCACCGATACATCGCCGCTGATTGTTGAAATGCCTATATCACCGCTTTCGGTAATTACAAGAATGCTGCCTTCCTCTGAGCTCACAAGGGTATCGCCAAGGGGCGTGGTTACCGTTGTATTGCCTAGTTCAACCAGGCTATTCAAATCGCCTTCTTCAACAATTATATTTGCGCTACCTTTTTCGACTGTGACATTAAGATCGCCTTCACGCACAACAATATTTGCTTCTTCTTTCACGTAGAGATGTAGGTCTTTCTTGGCAAACAACTGCACGTTGCCATCTTCGTAGAATTTCAGGAAGCTTCCACCAGGCAGCAACATCACATATTCGCCTGCCTTAAGTTTTTCCCGGCCTTTCTTATCTTCATCCCAGCCAAACTTCTCGCCATCTTCCTCTTCTTGAGCTTCTTGATCTTGCTCTTCCTGAGATTTCTTGCCACTGCCTGGCGGCTCCATTTTTTCATTCCAGCAGAGATGCGCGGTCATCATGTGACCGTCAGATCTTTCCAGGATATGAACTTGAACCTGCTCACCTTTCTCAGGCTCGTCCTTAGTTGCGCCTCCTTGAAGCGCGTATTGCACACCAGTTTTATCGCCGGTTACTCCGGCGCCAAGTGATATCCAGTTCGTCTCACAAGGCTCATCATCCTCGTCCTGCATGATCATCACTTTGACGGCGTGCGTTTCAGGATCGTAACTTGAGACGTGGCCCCATTTAATTAGCTTTGTTTCGCCGACGTTGGCCTTTGAAACGTGGCCAATTCCATGCATGAAATCAGTTTCGCCGCTCATGACACCTCCGGCCTTAACTGCGCTGTAATCTCTGTAAACAGCCCGCCTGAGCTTCCGCCCTCTTCGGGCATATCCCAACTGTGCACAACTTGGCTGATGCAATATTCGATAGCATCAAAGCCTAAAATATCGACTGAGACGCATTTGACCTTGAGCTTGGAGTGAATCTTGACTGGCTTCATTTCAATGGTGCCTGACATGATAATTTGCTTTTTGGCAATGTCCTTGGCAGTTGCTTTCGCAAGTTCGTCAGCCTGTTCCTGAGTCAATCCATCTCTTCGAATAGTCACTGTGGGAGTTTTATTAGCTTTTGTGGATTTGGTCTTGCGTGTCTTCCGTGTTTTCTTAGGTTGTCCCGAAGCGGTGTAGCGCTTGTTTCCGCCGCTCGGTTCTTTGCCTTTTGCAGTAGCTTCAGAAGACACTTTTTGCGCTTTTGTGGGATGGTAGCTGACCACTTTTACCTTTACATCGCCGTTGCGCGCCAGCTGGTAAGTAGTCTCCAGGTCTTTAATTGGATTTTTGGGATTATTCTTTGGGTCGCCACCGTAAGTCACAGTTAAGGTGCCGCCACCTGATTCCTCGGGAGGTTTGAACGAAAGAACGTTATCTTTGTCGACTTTTACTGCATAGCCCACCTGTCTGGCCAAGTCTTGGAACAGACTCCACGGATTGTCGGCACTGGGCAAATATTGGTGTTCGCCATGCTGCTCGGAGCCGGCCATGATGCCAGGATCCTTAATATCGGTATCAAGGCCAAAATCTTCAGCAACCTGCTTGACGATTTTGCCAATTGTCTGGTTTTTGAAATCGTATTTTGATAACACAAGCTTGGACTGGTTGAGAACTGCACCAAGATCTCTACAACTGATTTCGACCGTGTCTCTATCCCACTTAAATCTGACATCATCAACGACACCGCTAAAAAGATGATCTAGCCCGTCAAGGCCAGCATGAATGTCTACTGCATCGTCTTTTTTCGGAATTTCGACGCCTTGTATACGCCAGGCAGCAATGCTACTTGAGATGTTGGCAGTTGAGAACTCACCTTGGGAGCTGTCGGTTACTTTAAATGCGGACGCCGGCAAGTCTGTGCCTGCCACCGAAATTGAAACATTGATCATGCGAGCTAGAGCCACGTTGTAACTCCAGTAGCAGCCAGCATCGAATCAACAGGAATAACTATTTTAAACGTACCAATTGGCATCGGATCCATAGGCAAAACGCTGCTATTGGCGTGAACGATCTGCTCCCACTTCGTTGCATCTCCATAATATTGAGCGGCTAATTGGGGTAAGTTTGGATTCATAACATCTAGCTCTTGGAGCGGCTGCACGGCACGATCAAGAGTGTTCGTGATGACACCAAGAGTAGTGTTTAAAACTGAAGCGGCACTTGTTACGAACGGATCATTACTTAAAAGCAGTGGCGCCAATTGTTGTTGAACTTGAGAAACCTGGCCCTTAAGTAAATTAATGGTGCCGAGCGGCACGCTGCTTAAATTCTGGCCACTCTGTTGAATTGCTTGAGTTACTGCGCCTTGTAAATTGGTCACACTCTGTTGGACTGGCTGTGAAAATTGATATTGGCTTGTAGCAGATGTTACTTGTTCTTGGGCTATGTTGAAAGCTTGAGCGAGCTGGCTGGCATTATCTAAATCAGGCGCAACCATACCGCCCTGGCCATCGGCCTCAAGCGGTTTAAATACGGCGTGATAGTTGACCTCGTGAATATTTTCAATGTCAACTTTGAACTCTCGGAGAATGCCAAACCATGACAATTCGCCGTATTGAAGAACTATTGGCTTCGGCTCCTGCCGCAGCTTGTCGACTTTCTGAAAACGTTCAATTGCATCGGCCCCGTAAAAGGTACCGGACCAATCAATAGGCTTCGGAAAAGCGCCAGCAAATTGAACGGTTATGACTCCACCAAAAAATTCCGTGAAGACAGCGCGCTGCTCGCCACCCACATCTGATAGCGGAGGCTTTGCTTCGAAATCATCATCTGCGTGCTGCGCTAAATCAACGCCGCCAATGGAAAAAGGGGTCTTATTCATTTACGTACCGTGCGCATAGCTGTTATAGGATCCGCCGCTTCTAGTGTGGGTTTTAGGCGCGTTCTTTCCAATATCGCCCAGTACTTCCTTGACAGCTTTTTTCACTTCGTGATAGGCAGCTTTCGGATCAGTCGATTTGATATTGAAATTGATTGATCCAACTTGCGTGCCACCGCCAGCGCCATGCTTTGCCAGCGGAGTGAACGAACCGCCCGCAGGGGCACTGCGTTTTACTGCTGTAAACCCACCGGGTGCTAATTTGAGCTTTTCCCCTGGAGCAACCATTCTGCCGCCAGCCTTCCCATGAAGCGCGCTGTTGTCCTGAGCGGTTTTAATTTGCGCATTGAGAGACGCCTGAGCGATGCCTGCAACTGCATTTATTTGAGCCATGGGTAGTTGGAACATCCCTTGACTGATACCGCTGACAAAGCCATTAATCATGCCTGCTGCGCCCGCGACGCCCGAGACCATAGCGCTCAGCATTTGAAGAAACGCTACCTGAACGTTGTAGAAAACAGAGATGCCTTGGTTAAGGACTCTGGTCAATGTTTTGCTCACTCGGCTCCAATTCAGCACCACCCAAATCAAACCAGCTACTACTCCGACCGCAATAATTACGCCCACAAAAACTGCCGCAAAGCCTGCTGCAACTACTCCCAATCCAACACCTAAAGTGGCCGCTACTGCGCCTAAAACAACAAATGGAATAGTGATTCCCATCAGCGCAGATACATACAAGCCAACTGCAGCGATACTTCCTAAGATTGCTGCCACAGCTTTCGCCTGGCCAGGATGTGAGTTGAAATACTGCCCAACAGCACCAAGTGCTTCAGACAACTTCAGCAGCGCCGGCACAATATATGGAACAACGTTTTTACCGATTGAAATCTTCAAAGTTTCCAAAGCTGCATCGAAAGCCTTGTCAGCAACATTGGGTGAATTCAAAGCTCTCTTGCCCAGCTCTTCCGAGCCTGGGACACGGTCTAGTTTTTCGCCGAAGCGCCCGAACTGCTGGTGCTTATTGACCAATTCTTGTAACAAAGCAACTGCCATCTGGTTGCCTTTAAAGATTTGCGCGACACGAAGAGCCTGACCCAATGGATCATTCTTGAGTGAAGGGTCTTGCTTGAGCATCGCAGGAAGCATATATTTTTGAACCCAGGCTTCAGGGTTCTTTGAAAACATTTTGGAGTCAGTTACACCATCAAAACCCATGACCTGAGTTCCGGTAGTGGTTGTTTTAACAACATGTGATTTCAACAAGCCAAGCTTCTCAAGGTTGCCGGCAGTCGCCACGGACATGATGCCTTGGACGCCTATTCGCATTGCGGCAGCTATCATTGCACCTGGTCCGCCGCCGCCGCCTGCGCCACCGCCACCCGACTGCATTTCCATAATCAGCTCAGGCAAGATCTTGTATTTAAAATCATCACTCAGCGTGAGTTTGCCTTGACGGGCATATTTAAAAACGTTTTGATAATGGCTTGGCAACACCTTACCACCGGTTGCAACAGCAACACGATTCATCATATTTTGCTGGTGCTCGAAGTCTTTTCTATTGTTGACAGCACCAATCATTTCAAGAGCCTTAGCCATTGAATAGACCTGGGTGTGAGCATCAACTTTATTTTCAGAAATCCCTTCGAAGATCAGCTGACTTCGCATAAAGCTCGGCAAGAGCTCTCTGGCTTCAGAGAAGTCTCCACCTTTTTTGATGAAAAAGTTTGACAAGTCATTAATAGCTTTTAGGTTTGAAGTCGGAGTGGTCATTGGCATCTTGCCAGCGACTTCCCATGCAGTTCTAACGTTTTTGGCGATTTCGGATTGCTTTACTCCGGCCATGTTCATCTGATTTAGAACGTGCACATATTCCTTGGCAGGTTCAATTACAGCGGCCAAGCCACCAGCTCCGAACTTAAACATGTCCTCACCGACAGATTTAAATGCCGACATAGCTTGCATTGAAACAGCAAGACCTTTCATCTTTGCGTGAAATTCGTCTGCTTGCTTTTGTGTTCTGAGCAATGACGCCGAAATATTCCCCATGCCGGCGGAGAATCTATCGATCATTTGGATAGTTACGCCAACAGTGAAATTGCTCATCTTAAATCACCGTGTTTTGACCAGGGCCAGCCTGAGGCCAACTATATACGTTGAAATTTGTGATGCCACAGAAACTGTTAGCGACACCATTTCCAATTCGGTTTAAAAACTTCGGCGCCACTCGGAGAGCCGCAGGTCCGAAAACAGCTCGCGGGGCCATTCTAGCTGTACCTAATTCGGTCCAAACAATTTCTGGAACATTTGTACCGATATGAACGGCAAGAAGTCTCTTATCTACACTAATGTCTATTGACTGTGAAAATTTGCCAGTCGCAAAAAGCGGAGTATCAGGACCGCCTCTACCTAGAGGTGGTTTGTTTCTCGCTTTTCTATCAAGAGTCGTTTGTTTCAGTGGCGCCCAAGCTGCAAAGTTACCGATACCTGGCTGATATGTGCCAATGGAACTTTCTGCTTGAAGTTTGACAGCGTGACCTAACTCATGGCACAGGTGATGCATCTGAGTCTGCATATTGTGCTGGGCTTGGTGAGCCAAGTACATGGCAAAATTTTGCAGAGTCGTTACTGTCATGGCCTCACTTCGGCATCTTCCAGGCTCCAGTCTCCCAGTTTATTTCATAACCTTCTTGACGCAAAAGTGAATAGAAGACAGAAGATCTTTCGAGTGGATCCATTCCCCACGCTTCCTGCCAGCCAAAGCCATTTTTGCGCAGGAAGGTGCATTCCATAAAATCTCTGTCTTCTACGATTTTTTTACGTTCTTGATCTCAACCCGCGTCAGGCCGGGGAAGCACTCTTGGAAAATACCGAAAACGCCTTCTGTAGCTTCTGAGCCCAAATCTTGAATGAGTTTTTCAATTTCAATCATATTGCTCGGCCTACTCATTTCTTCACCGTCAACTTCACTAACGTGAAGAAGCGCTTGCACTTGGCTCATGGTGACAGCCAGCAAATTTGCATCACTGAACTGCTCATTGTTCAAAATCCTGTTAACGCGCATCGTCATAGGGAATTTTGGTCGAGACATTTTGATTTTCTTGTCGCCGACTTCAAAGCTGACCTCATTGCAACGCTCTGGCCCAGCGACTGTACGACCTTGGGACTCAGCAACACGAGCCTCTTGGACTTCTTTGTAGGATTCAGCGCGCTTTTCTGCGTCATCAGCAGCTTTTATAAAAGCATCAGGAAACTCCGGCAATGCCTCTTCTGGCACCTGCCGTTCTATGCGTAAATCGGACATATTGGACCTCTCTAATTACAACCAAAATTATGTGATGATTACTTCGGAGCCTTTAAAGCTGAAGCCTTGATCAATTTCTTTGTCAGCTTTAGCGCCGAACAACTTGCCTTTCGAGATAGTCACGCTTCGAACTGAGTACGTGTCAATCGAACCATCTCTGTTGCGAAGCTGGAACTGGAATGTGTACTTTTCGAGCTGGCCATTTTCGTAGAAATTCTTCTGACGATTTATGAGCATCTTCGACAGTTCGCCGTTAAATCGGGCGAAGGTGATTTTACCAGTCAGTCCGTGAGGCAAGGTTTGATGTAATGGCCGACCACCATTTGTCATGGCCTTGACGGAGATTTCATGGTCATCAAAATCGCATTCAACGTCAGTTAAGTGACCTAGTTGATCAGCAGTCCAAGTCTGTCCGCTGTTTGAGCGAATGACAAACGAAAGATCTTGGCCGACGTTAAAATCAGAGCGATCAAAAATGTTACTCACACCTAACTCCTTGGATTACGCTGCCAGACCGTCTTGCAGAGTGTTTTGAACAGTGATTACAGTGGTGCCGCCCTGTAGGTCGATGATCAGATACTGAACACTCGACATATAGCGAACATAAACTTGAGCTTTCAAGAATCCGCGCGCGATCATTGCGTCAGAGTTATTTGACTTGTCGCAAACAACCTTGAACGAATCAATTTGCAAGTTGTCGGCTAGGTTCTGAAGGAACTCATCTAGAGCGGCTTTAACTTGTGCTCGCAAAGGATCATTAGTCCGTTGCGATTGATTCATACCGACAAACCTGCCCATGTAGCCGTTAATCGAGTGAGCTAAGAAATTGGTCATTCTTGCCCATTCAATTCTTGCGCGTACACCGTCAGTGGTTGCAGCATTACCATGAGGCATGCCCCACATGCTGCCAGCGGGAATCGGATTGTGAGCAATCATAATTCCGTTATCGTGGCACTGGCCGATTTCGGACGCTGAGTATGATCTGTAGCCGGTTTGATCGTTCAATCGCTCAGTGCCGAGCACTTCAAACAACTCTTTGTTGCAAGGGCTATTCTCGGGTGACAAAGCAGCAATGCGGCCGGCGATAAATGGAGTCGGAGAAACTAACTTGACGCGACCGACGCCTGGTGTTGAGTCGAAATGATAGACCCAATCTTTAGTGAAGAAACAAAGCGGATCGTCAATACCGAGTGTCGTTCTAGTGCTGGATGCAGTTGCAGTAGACGTTCCGGCGGGAAGCGTGAACGCGGCCATCATGCCTTCACTGCGCACAAACGATTGGATGGTTGGAACTGCAGTTGGATCTGTTAAACCAGCGCACCACATAACAGTAGGCACAGGTTGAAGGTTGCGAAGAGAATAGATGCCAGTTTTAGGAACGGCACCATCAGAACCCATGAAGCTTGCGACGTCGACAGTAGAACGGCCATCGGTACCACCAGCCATCGAGAATGGGCTACCAACCAGCGTTGGATTGACCGAAGTACCGCCAGCGGCGCTGGCTTTAACGAGCTTAGAAGGTCCACGGAATCCACTTACGCCTTGGTTGATTGCATTCAGCAAATTATTTGCGAAGACACCAGCAGAACCACCCAAGATATTTGGGAAGACTTCTACATCAAGCGGGCTCGGAGGGACTAAGGTCACGTTGTACGAACTAAGTGCGGCACCATTTGTGATGTGAACTTTGATCTGGTTGCCGACAATACCGCTGTAGAGCGCGGTCAAAGTGAGAATGGCTACCGGCGAACCGGCGATATCCATCAGAATTACGCTCGATTTGGCGTCTGTACCGTCCGAAATACGGACGAGCCATTGCTGTTGTGAAACTGGAGACTGTGCTTGAGCAAACGCAATATTGCTCTCGTTGCAGAGGTCGAAAGGATCGGACGATCCAACAACTGAACTGCCACCATAAGCAAGAGCGGTATCGGAAGGAGAGCCAGAAAGGTAAGGCGTATTGAGAGCGCCCCATGATGCAGTGCCAAGAATCGCAGCTGCATCAGTAGGCTGGCCTAAAATATAACCAGGTGGTCGAATAATTCGAACGTAGACGCCTGGCGTATTCAGCGCAAGCAAGTTCAAATTATTGGAATCGTAAATAATGGCCATTTATGCAACTCCCAGAGATTTCTAGGAGAAGCATAGAAATTATTCTTTCCAGCTATTTTTCAGAATTCGGAAATTGGTCCAAGTCCAACTATTACAGTCCAGAGAGTTTCAGTATCGACAACTGAATATTCGATTCCCAGAAGGAAATCAGCGCGGTAAACATCTGCTTGAGTGTCTTTATCGCTCACTGCCAAACCTTTCATGTCAGTTACTCGGATCGTTTCACCGTTGCTTAAGCCGAAACCAAAATCTGATTTATAACGAAAAAATTTTGTTTCAAGAATTGAGCGGATTGCATCACGCCCCTGACTCGAACCAGCGAAAATAACAACCTGGAGTTGAGTTTGAGCTCGACCAAGCATCGTGTAAACGGTCGCAATATTGCCACAGTTGGACTGCAACTTAAGGATTTGAGTCGAAGCGTTGGTTAAAGTCAGAACCGCGCCAGATCTGCTCACAGAAATGACGCCGGTGAATTCAGAGTTTGCTTGGATATCAATCAAAAGCTTTTGAGCAACCGCTGATAGATCATCTGCCGACACGGCAACACCAGTTGCACCGATTCTGGTGCTAAACCTGTCCACTACTAACGAGCAGGCATCTTTATCCTTCACAGCCGAAGAGCCTACAGCAAAAGCAACCGTCAGCGTCGCTGTGCCGCCAGGTGCAACCGTATCTGAACTCAAAATTGTTTTGATGCCTGGTGCTGTGACTACGGTAGCGAGATCTGTTGGCCAAAAACGGCTAACAGAACTACTTAAACCCCTGTCAGTTACCCCAACCACCGCCTGTTCACGTTTGGCACATTCTTCAATAGCGTTGATTCCAGGCCAGCCTTGGGCCACTTTGACCGCTAGCGCCGAACCATCAACTGAAAGCGACGCTAACAGCGGTTTTAAAAGCGCTACCAAACCTTTTTCGACAGTGGGAATCGTGGCCACTAGTCTGCCTCTTTTTCGCGTTCGAGAAATAGATACGTGCCGCAAGCACCGCTTTCTTGAGGCGCGGCAAAGATTACGTAATAGCGAGTTCCATCAGGCATCAATATCCTGTCGCCTTGTCTAGGTTTAAAGCCTTTCAGCGGCGGCAGGAAGGCGCACCAGCCCGCTTTTTTTGGCATCGCTGGAGTGTCCATGATTGCTTTGTCGCCATAGGGCCTGGCGACCGGGAAGAGGCCTATCGGAATAAGGCTCGAAGTATCGCTTTCTACGCCCACAACAAAAGTCCCGTTAACCAGACAGACTGGCAGCGTATTAAAGGAGTCTGGCTCCCATTCATCGTCAGAACTTGGTTCTACTTTCTGGCGAACCAGGTGGCAAAGTTGGTTCAACCGAGCTCCGATAGTGACCTTGTTAGGCTTATTCTGGATCATGACAAATGCATTTATGTCAGTTGTCGCATAGGTAGTGGTGTCATACCCAGGCCCGAAGACTTGATCGTTTAAAACGAATAGATCGCCGACTTTCAAACCATACTGATACGTGTCAAGCCGGAGCTCATAGAGGATTACGCCGGGTATTTTTTCGGCTTCCAGGTGACGCTTTAGAGTTGGGGTGTTGACTTCATGCAAGACTTTGACGTTCTCAAAAAGGACGTTACCCGGGATCAGGACATCACCAGTTGCACTTGCGCCAATTCTATACACTTTCCAAGGAGGGCCCAGGACGTTAGCTTCTTTGCCTGCGCCAAATTGAATCTTCTGAGCAATCTGATTCCACTCAACCATTAGAGTTCAAAGCCTGAATTGCCGTTTCTGTTATCAGCAAGGCCAAGAAACTTACGAAGTTCCGCTCTCCAGAAATTCAAAATCTCTTTGCGTTCTTTGAGTTCAAAGCCGCGGGTATAACCACCGGCTTTGGCAACGTCAGCGTTTCTAGTAACGCCAGCGATCGCGCTAGACAAGTGATTTAAAATTGGAATAAAGCCATAGCGAACAGTCTGTACACCAAGCGACTCACCAATAACAGCAGACGGCTCAACATGGTCGCCCTGCTGACTGACGACGAGCGCAGCCTGACCTGTGTAGCCAACGGCCAAAACAAATGGGCTTTTCGCTTTAAATTCAATGTGTGGATTTGCGTTTGCCGAAATTACTGCAAAACCTTCAAACGGACCTGCTGGCTGAATGCGTGCCGTCGCTAAAGTTACGTTTTGAGCCGCAAGCGAAGCCAATTTAGAGGCAAGAGTAAACCGCGTTTCACCTGGTGCGGCAATAATCGTGATGGTCACAGGGGACACCAATTCATCACTATTGATGATCACTGAATAAGATTCTGCCGAGAGCGGATCGCGACCAATAATGGTTATCAGGCCTATACAAGCGCCTGTCAATTTCGCTTCATCAACGGCGTCCAGCTCTTGCAATCGTGATTCGACGGCAGCCAAGCCTGAATTCATCTGGTAGTTTCGAACTGCGCCGACAGAACCAATGCTTTGACGGTTGACCGCAATCGCGTGATAGCCTAAATGCCGCCTGATATCGGACATCTCATCTGGAGTGAGCATTTAGCCACCTGCAAAAATGTGCTTACACTTCGGGCATTGATGTTGGCCGGCCAGAGGTGCAATAGGCTGTGCGAGCTTTGTGAGCTCTAGAATCTTTTGGCCGTCTGCAATAATTTCGTTTTCTTTAAAGGAGAACAGCATCCCAAATAGATAGCAGCTAAATGGTTTTGTGGCGTAATGAGCGGGCATGGAAGGAAGTTCGGCGTCTGGCTCAGAAGGCAAGACTTCTAAAATTGGCTCGTCATCTTCAACATTTGAATCAGCATCTGGAATTTGATCCTCGACCAATTCAAAACTTTGAGCTTCTAAGATCGGTGTGAATTTCGGCAACTCTTGCGTTTCTTCACCAACGGTGGGTTTGACCTTTTTCAAAGTCTTCTCAATCAGATATTCTTCTTCCATGCCCTTCTTAGCCATTATTGAATTGGGCTCCCTGCTGCAGCCATAGCTACTACTACATTTGCGCCCAGCGTTATCGGCTCACCTGCACGACAACGAATATGCTGCCCTTTTAAATTGAAATCGAAATCTTCAGATGGAACAACCGGACCACTACCACCAGCGAGAAGTCCGCCATTGCCGAGAGTTAAGACGCCTGAGCCAACCGGCACAGACTGCGTCAACGACACAGAATTTCCAAGGAGGCCTGGCCAATAGAAGGTGATCACACCTAAAATCGCCGTGGCATAGCAGCCATAGGCTCGTAAAGTAGCGTCGTCATTCAACGCTTTCACCAATCTTTGCGCGCCATTACTTACAGTGTCATCAGTGACTAGGGTGACGGTCTTAGTGATCATTCCGCCAGGTAGACCCGGCAAAATAACGTTGAGCCGCAGCTGGTCATTGTTGGACAAAGTGCCGCTTACGGTGCAAGTGCATGAGGCCAATCCGATAGGGTTTCTTGTCAAAAAAGACGACACCGGCTCAGAAATGATCTGACCATTCAAAAGAGACTTAGGCATAAACCGAGCCAATTGCGATGGTCTTTTAGTCTGCAATACCATTTCTTGTTCTCTCCTAGAAAAGAAGGGGCCAATTTGACCCCTTCAGGATAATCCCCAGATTTTCTACCACAATTTATGCGGCACCGACTTAAGCCGCGTGTTCAACCCAGAGGGCTTTTTTGTACATTGAGTTCGATGCAGTTGGGATGATATCTGAGTTAGCTCTCATATCGGAACCGCAAGTGAAGCCAGTGCACATAGACCATGCAAGAGGTTGCATTCTGCGTTTTACGTCGATTGGATCACGCAAGATCAGAGCGATATTGCTTTGGATCTTCTCAACGTAATGCAGCGAGCTGCCTTGAGCTTGATCGATGTAGTTATTGAAACCTTGCCAGTCAGCTTCCATACAAGCTTCAGGATCAGCAACAAACAACATACGGTGAACGTTGACACCAGTTGAACCAGGAGAGATCGGCACTTCATTCGTTTCAACATAACGGATACCGTCATGTTCGAAGATCTTGCCACGCTTGATCACTTCGTCGCTATCGCCACGGCCTTGGTAGGCCAATTGGAACTGAGGATCTTTTCTCAGTTGGCGCAAGCTGGAAGGGCTAGCTAAGCAGTAAATGTAGCCATCTCTGTAACCGTCATTACCTTGGTTTTTCAGGTAAGTGGTTGCATCGGCAGCCAAATCTAGAGTTGCAATGTCGCCGGCACCGATCAGGGCAGAGTGAACACGACCGCCAGCTCTAAATACTTTTGGAGCATTTTGAGCAAGGAGAGCATGGCCAGCAGTTGGAATGGTGGCAGTGCTGTATGTAATCTGACCAGAGAAACCGCCGAGGCTGTTAGCGAGCAACGAAGACACGTTAGAGTCAGCTGCTACACCAGTCACCGTCAAGGTTTGAATCAGAGTGCCGGAAGTGTCATACTGATCTACCAACAGAGTGTTAGATCCATCAACAGAAACCAATTTACCGCCAGCAGTCAGAACTTTTTGGAAACCACGAATATCATCAACACGGCAAGTTGTAGCGCTGAGAGTACCGCTCGCAAGAACTCTGGTGTTACCACCGAGATAGAAGTCTAGATAGGCTTTTCTTACCAGACGCTCTTTCGTTTGTGCGGCGTTGATACCGAAGTTGCCAACTTGTCTAACCAAATCAGAAGCAATCATTGCTTCATTTTGGAAGAGGTTGACATAATCCAGAGCATCCCATTCATCCACCTTAACGGTGAATTGTTCGATACCAGCTTTTCTGACCGTCATCCCGTTATCCAAGTTGGATGCAGCATCAGTTGCAGCTCTAGGAGTCAGGTCAACAGCCAGGCGGCCGTTTTTAGTGAAAGTCTTTTCGTCGCCCAAATTAGCGTCGAGCATTTCTTTATAAGTGAATGCGCTGAAAGCAAGTTTGCTATCCATGGCGCTTTCGAACTTAAGTTTCAGGATACCTTGCTGAACAGCAGCAGCGACAGTCGCGTCAAATGCGTAAAGAGACATAGCTCCCCCCAATAATAAAAACGTGTTTTGTTCAAAGCGCGTTTTTTATTAACGAGAAGGAGCCGCAGATCCTCACGTCGCCACAAGCGAGATCACGTTTTACTTTTAGAGTCGAGAACCGTAGATCTAGACTTGAGCACTGCTCTCTAGAAAAACTACCAGAATTATTTTCTTACCGATTGTAGAAAAGCACTTACGACTTCATCTGCTTCTTTTGTCCCGGGTTTTACACCGTCGGCCAATTTGCCCGAGCCTTCTTTCCCTGGCTCGGTCACAGCTGCGCCAGTCACCTTTGTGACTTTCTTTGCGGCGGCAGCAGCAATGGAAGCGGCTGCAGCATCAGCCTCTGCGTTCTTGAATAAATGGGGTTTGGCTTTTTTAAATTCCGCCATGGCTTCGGCGACGCCTTCAATTTCGTAGTTGGCATCAACTTTGATCTTGGCGAGATCAATCATCGAAATCAGATCAGGATCGATAATACCGGCCGACGCAGCAGCAGCTTTCAACTCAGATTGAATCAACCTGCTCTGCATCGCAGTAACTTTCTGTTCTGACTCTTGAGTAGTTTTATTCAAAAGCTTCTCAAGATCGCCATTCTTCTTGGCTTCGGCCAGCTCCTTATCGGCTTGGGCCCTTTCAAAGACTGTCAGCTTTTCGTCTTTGTCTTTAAGTTCGGCCTTCTTGCCATTAAGCTCAGATAGAAGCGCCTTGTTATGGCGTTTGAGTTTTTCCAAGTCATCGTCGCCAGGTTTTGCAGCATCCGCGGTATCGGCAGCAGTAGCAGCTGGATCAACAACCTTAGTTTCGTCCTTGTTATCGTCGGCCATAAAAAGTTATCCTCTCAAGTGTTCTAATTTAGTAGGTGTGGGCGTGGAAACGCGCACCTAGAGTGGCTGGAGCCACAACGGATATAGCGGTCGTTTTGATTTTGTACCAGCGGCACTTTGTAGCAACAGCTACAAATCCGACAGCTGATATATCAGAGCCGATTTGAATGCCGTCAGTGGCGTCCGCTGGCTGATCTTTGGCATTACTGCCCATTAATTTGGCAGTAAATGATGTAAAAGTTCCGCCTGGTGTATCTTGCAGAACTTCAATACTGCCATCGACAATATCGTGTCCCTTAAACCAAGTGCCTGTGTTAGTTGCGCCAACTTTTTCGAGAGCACTTATCAACCTAGCTCCTCGATTGAAACCAAACTTTTGAGTGTCGTCATTTCCACCTTGCATCGCTCGAGCTCCTTACTTATGTTGTCGTCTTAGATTGTGTCTTTTCTTTTTTCTTAGGCAGTTTGCTTGAGGTTTGATGCATATCGGTTTTCGCCCTATGCTGATCAAAGGCCGCGCGCTGATCTATTAAGCCGGCATCTTGAGCCTGGTCAAGTGCTTGGACGTTTTGTTGGTATTCCTGCGGTGTCTGCTCGTGCAGATCCGGCCACGACAACTTGAGTAAGTCAATCAAGCCTTCGTCAATCCCTGTCATCAGTTGATGGTCAATGCGAATGGCCGCTTTACAGATTTTTTTGATCAGCTTCAGGTAGCCGTTATTGCCATAGTTCGTACGCAATTCAAAAACGAGATCCAAAAACTCTTCTTCGACAATTCCCATGCCTTTGCCAGACATCGAAGTAGTTACTTTGTCTGGATCTTTCCTGCTCGAGCTAATCTGCTCAGCAGCGTCTTTTTTAAGCTGCCTGTAGTAATCCAGGCCAGCGGCAAAACCTAGCCCATTTGTCTCTAAGAATTTTGCATCGCCGCCCTCTTCAACCACGTCTTCAATCTTTTGAGTGGTATTAAATTGCAAATAGCGTTGAGGCGAGCGAGCTATAGGCTTGCCTTCATCATCAGTAGTACCTTGCGGGCTGCCGTGAATAACGGTCATAGGACAAGCTGAATTTTTGATACCAAGATCAAGTTGGCTCATTCCGTAGTCATAGAGAACAATGTTGTCTAGTCCAGCCTCGAAAAGACAGTCACCGTCAGGGAACTCGCCACCAGATAAATTCAAGAACCAGTGAGCAGGAACCATTTTTAGCTCATGAACTACTGGCTCAAGGACGCCTTCTTCAATCTCTTTCAAATATTTGGTGTTGTCGCCCGTCAGCGGATTCCAGTCAACCTGCCTGATGGGCAAATAGTGAATTTCACGCTCTTTGTCGAGAACACGAACCATCCAATATTTTTTCTTCGGTTCTATATTTTGGCCTTGAGAGTCGTGCGTGTAGCCGTAGTCAAGGAACCAGCGAGCGCTCACTGGCTTGGCAAGCATCAACTGTTTAAGTTGCTTCGCTGGATCAAAAGTTGGAAAACATTCCACTGCCCGGTGAATGTTCATGACGAGAGTCGGCCCTTCGTCGACTTCTACAATTTTGAAAGACGCGCACACAGAGCCAATTGAACCGCGCATTACAAGATCGATCATCTGGGACTCAAGATCGGCCTGGTCCAGCAGTTGCTGAATCTTCTCAATAATCTCTGGTTTTTTCTCGCAAATTAGACTTGGAGCATGCCGGCCAGCAAAGAGCTTCCTTGCAATATTTCGAGCTGTCATTTTTGCCAAATTCATTCTGACTGACGGCCTGCGGTGTTTCATACTCACATAAGAGCTGTCGCCAGATGCTTCTTCGTCAAATTCCTTGGCCAGATGACCATAGATTTTTCCGTCCAAGTGAAGATCCATCAAAGCGAGCTTACAGAGTCGCTCATTGTCGCGAATCCAAGCAGGAATTTTTCTTAGAGCTGTTTGTTCCAGTCTGTCCCGCATTTAAACGCCCCAAACGCTGCCAGTGAATGGCACTACTTTACGTTCTAGTCTTGCCATGTTTTTCTGAAGGCGCCGGATATAATCCAAAGCCTGGGAAGTACTATCGACATAATCATCAAATTTGGCTTTCGGAAACGAGCATAATTCAGAGCTGAAATCGTAGAGCCATTCAGCATCTCCACTGTTTGGCAAAAAGATAATTCCAGTCTCAAACAGCGGAGTTATTGAATAAGCTCGAGCCAATTTGTCGCCGTCAACCTTTACAGGCTTGATCGGAATGATGGTGTTCGCTTTCATTTCCTGGTGGAGTGATTGACCGCTAGCTTTGTCTTCAATTAAAACCATGGACGGCATAAACTTATTGTAGAGAAGCTCGACCTGCTTTTTCAGCGCAGGAAATTCAACACGGCCGGCCCATGCGTGTATCAGATAAATCTCGTTCTTCGTAACGCCCCAAGTCGTGCAAGCCGATCTGTCGTTTTTAATGCCTTTTTTAAAGGCCGTATCCCACGACTGAATTATCGCGCGAAACTTCGGCATGTACTCAGGATCGTAGTATTTGCTAAACCACTCCAGCCGGAAAACATCGCCCGAAGGTGCTGCAAACCAGTCGCCACTCAACCAAGCGCGAACCAAATGTGGCGGCCCGGAAAGTTTTAGTCGGTCAACGTACTCAGGATCGTTATCTAAGAGTTTCGGATTGTCTTGAATTCTGGCCGGCACATAGTACCGCCTGATTTTTGTGCCTTCTACCGGAATCATTGTGAAGCCATCTGGCGCCGGCTCAACGAATCGTTCTCTCAGCCAGTCGTTACCAACGCCGCCCGGATTGGCAGTCATGAAAATCTGAGCTGGGACACCTTCAGCCGATCGCATAGCGCCATTCAGCAAGTCGATAGGCTCTGGCTTGGGATATTGGCCAGCTTCTTCAACAATAATCAGCGTGTATTCGTGGCCTTGATATTTCTCGGCATCTTGTTCGTTTTCTAAAATGCGGAAGCGGACGAGAAAACCACTTGGAGCTGTGAAATCCTTTTCGCCAGATCTGTATGCCCAACCGAGTTTTGACAGATATCGCCGGCAAAGCAGGATGAAATCCTGCAAGTCCTTGTAATAGCGCCGAAGAACTAATACTTTGCCATTTTGGCCATACAACTGTTCATGCTGAACGATCTTGAACATCGCGCAGAAAGATTTTGCACCACCTCTAGCGCCGCCATACACCAGCTGGTGAGCATTGCACTTAAGCGTATGCGCCTGCTTCGGGTAAGGTGTCGGAAACTCAAAGGTGGTAGCTGCCATAAAGCCTAATCTTGTGTTGCGGCTTTATGCTCTCGACGGAAGCGATCGCCTTCGCTCTCGAATTTCTTCGGATTGTTTGCATCTGGGACTGGCAAGTTGACGATATGAGGCTGTGCCGCAGATACATCTTTCTCCCCGACGCGAGGTAGCGCTTCTGCCCAGTAAGCTTTATTTCTTGATTTGAGGAAGTAAATGATCGCGCCGACGTTGCCTTTTTTCACAAGTGTCATTAAGGCGCCAACGACTTCGCCCTCGATTTTCTTGAAACCCATGTCGTAAGCTGCTTGAATCTCAGGCACTTCCTGCATTTTGTATTCAAGAGTACCGACAGCAATTCCCATTTTCGCGGCAATAACATCTGGCGTGAAACCTTCGGATGCCATCTGAGTAATTGTGGCCAAATCATCTGGAGTTGGTTGCCATGTCTTCATGTTTGCAAGGATTAGCCGGCCGTTGCCTTGCGCCTGTCCACGGGCCACCGCGTCCTTGATCTCTGGATATTTGTTTCTTGCTGCGCGCCACGTTGCCAAATCAATATCGAACTGCTGGGCGATCTTCACTTCAGACCAACCTAGCTTTGTCAGTTCTTCAATGCAGGCAAGGTCTGTATCCGTCGGAATGAACCAGGTGGCTCGCTTCTCAACTCTGGAACGTCTTTGAGCGTCCTTATTGACCATGGCCAAGCGATCTTTGCCGTCTTTAATCGCTTTATGGACTTCGAGATTCTCACTGACCCATTTTTTTGCCTGCACCAAAGTCAAACCAAACTGCTCTGCAATATCGGCTACTTCAAGTCCTTCAGCAGCCATATCTTCAATAGTTTTAAGTTCGGCTTTGGTGAGGCCTTTTTCAGACATTTATTTCTTCTTGCCTTTTTTCGGTTCTTCAAAAGACTCTTCAACTGTCTCTTCTTCAGCTTTGAGAGCTTCAGCTTCCGCCTCGGCTTTCTCCAGTTCTTCAACATCCGATAGAACCGGAGATTGAACCTCTGCTGGTGCTTCCACAACTGGAGGCGCTGGCGGCCGAACTGCGGCAAGGGCTTTTTGGCGCTCGTCGGCGGCAGCGTCAATTGCTGCCAGGCACTCTTCATCAGTTGCACCAGCAGCGACAGACACCAGCAGGTCGTCATCGCCAGCGACAATAATTCGAGCGGCCACTTGGTCGCCGGCTCCCACTTCTGCGGAGAACTTCGCAAGCATTTCAGCAAAGCCGCGTTTTCTTCCGGCAAAATCTTCCTGGCCGTCAAACTGAATTTCATGATTAATCAAAACAAACTGCCTCAGTCGGTAATCTGATCGCAGGCTACTTGAAATTTTTTCCGGCAATTATTCTTCGCTGAGATGACACCAGAAAACGGCAGCGACGGCAATCAAGCGACCGCGCGTAGAAGCAGTGCCCTCTGCGTCATCCAGACCCTCTAACTTCATTTTCCAGTTGTGAGTTCCTGACGGATCAAGTTGCAAGACAAGTTCAAACTCTGGCTTTTTAAGATTGATCCACTCAAATTGAAAGCCACCAGTCGATGTAAGGCGAGCATGCGGCATTTCGTCGTCGTTGTGAAAAATAAAACGCAGCTGATCAACCACGCTCTGCGCAAAGGCAAACATTTCCTGGCTTGGAGACAGCCCGCCACAGTTGTCCCAATTGTATTGAAGTTCAGTTAGGTTCCACAATGGAGAGTTGTCGGGAATCTTCATAGCCACCTCGATTACTTCTGACCGTTTGCTCAAAATCTGCGTCGGGAATGATTACGGCATCAAGCATCGTCGCAAGCACAGGCCCAAGTCGTTTAACGTCGACAATGCGAGGCATGCCGGCAGACACTACAAACGAAAAGACGCGCGCGCTCGCAACATCGGAAGATGCCACCACGAAACTCTTAGCGCCGTTGCAATGGTCAAGTTGGTAAATTGAATAGCCGGTCATCATTCGCTCACAGTGCGTTAGAAGCATTGTGGCGCATAAGATTTTCTATCAAAACAATAAAAGCTCCCCGAACCGAAAGGGAGCTGTTATTGATTTCATCATGCACTAGTTATGGTATCACCAAACGCAGTTCGTTATGTTTTGTTTTCTTTTTGCAGCTTCAGAATATTCAGCAGGCGCGTAATTTTCTTTTCTAAAACTTCGCATCGCTTTTCGAGCGAACTGATTTTCTGATCCTGATCGGCAAGAACTTTGGCTTGGATCAAAACTTCTCTGGAGACGTCGCTCAACTTTGTAGGATTGAATGTGAAACCGTCACCCAGATAAATTGTCTTGTTTTCGTCTACAAGGTTACTGTCAGCTGCGCCGGCAGCGGAGCCGACCAGAAACAATACTGCACATGTTAGAAATTTGTATTTCATCAATTTGTTCTCTTAAAACCAACTTGTGCGAGTTTATGGCAATTTCTTTCCAGGCTTTAGGCTTTCAACGCTTCCAGTTCAGCGTCGAGATTTCTATTATTCGCAGCTTCATTTATAAATACTTGGCCTGGGAAGCGCTGTCTTTAGGCAATTGCCTATGTATTCAGTGTTGTTCATTTGTTTTTTTCCTTTTCACTCAACAATGCATCAACCAGGTTATTAACTAGGGCTAAATTAACCTCTTTGCCTTTCGCGTCAAGAAAGTACCAAAATCCTCCCGCCCAAGCTCGCAAACACCAGGGCCGAGGGTGCGTTTTTAAAAGTGCTTTTAATTCATTCATGGTTTCATCTGCTCGGCTAATAACCGACTCATGAAAGCGCTAGCAATTTCACTGGCAAAGTTTGGATATTTACCGTCAGCTTCGTCTAAAGTCATTATTCTTCTGGCAGCTCGAACACGCAGGCTTTGTTAACCCACATGCTGAACTCTTCGAGCTTTGTAATTGCCAATGCGCGCATGCGGCCTGCTGGCAGCAAATTTTGAACGCGGTCATGCAGCTCTTTGGCATCGGCACGAAGTGTGTTTAAAACTTCGAGTTGTTTTTCTGATGGTCGGTTGTATTCAAACGGGTGTGCTGGCAATTTCTGCCTCCTTTGTGATGTCTAACTGCTTTTGTTGCTCGGCCGCAATTAATGCGTCGAGGTCTTCAAATTGTTTCTTGGCTGCAGCCCTCGCTCGTGCGCAAGCTCCAGTCAGACTTTCAAACTTATGCTCTTCTGCTGGTGTTGGAAGGCGGTTGTGTTGAGAGAAAAACCGGCAAAGGTCAATTTCTTCTGACCTGGCTAAAAACTCGAAGCCGACTTTGTTCAGCTGCTCCGGCGTGATTATTTCTTCTTGATGTTTTCCATTCATCACCACAGCAGAAACAGCCATGAAAAACGCTCGTCGCAAAGTTGCATAATCGGCCTGCAACTCCATTTGGTCTTGTTCGCTCATCAGTGGCATGCAAGCTTCTCCTTTAATTTCGCATTCTCTTCTCTCAAATTTCTAATTTCTTTGATAATGCCGGTCATGTAGACAGGGCCCTGCCAAAGATAATTCGAGTCTTCTTCTGAATAAACAACTCCGCGCACTTGATCGGTAACGAGATCTATGATCTGCCACCAGCGCTCACCAGCAGAGCATATCTGCCGAGCACCACACGACTTAAACTTTGTCTTCTTGAGTAGTTCTTCGCACTGGTCTTCTATTCTCGCCATCACGCCACCTTGTTTATCCATAAAACCTCGTCACGAGCTCTAGTCACGCCTGTATAAAGCCACTGCCTGGCCTCGTCACCTTTAAATGCAAAAAATGCTGCAGCATCTGGCTGATGAATCATCACTTTCGGCCATTCTGAGCCCTGGCTGTTGTGAACAGTCAGGGCATAGGCAAACCGGAAATCAACACCTTCTCCAAGCTGCAAATCCTCGAGGAAAACATGCTGCTTCGGCACAATTGAGCCTTGGTCGTCCATCAAATCGCAAACGAAGCCATTGGATTTGACGACTGTCCACATAGAGTTATTGCAAAGACCTTTTGCCTTAGCTGCTTTATCGGAGCCATTGCGGCAGATCAAAACTTCGCCAGGCTGCGGAGGCATGCCGGCAAAACCAAGTCGCTCTCGAATAGATTTTGTCAGAGCCTCTCGAGTCTTATTTCTCCAAACGAGAACAGGAATACCCTGGCGCGAGAGCTCAATGTCGACAGCGCGAACATTCTTGGCAGAAACTTGCTCGCCTTGCCTGAGAGCAGTCGCCAATTGAAGTGGCTGGCTGCCTTCTGCCTGGCGGTGAATTTCAGTCAGGACCACTCTTGTTGGCACTTCCCAGAAAACCGCTCTAGACTTCACTGGCGGCAGTTGGAATTCATCGCCAACTAGAATTACTTGCTTGAAGACATTTTGCACGGTGGCCAAGTCTTCAGAGCCGAGCATGCTGGCTTCGTCAACGATCAGAATGCCGTCCTGCTCTGGCGAAGGCAGCCAGGCTTCTAAATAACTGAAAATATCTCTGACGCCCATTGCTCTCAGGCCAGCACAAACGCCAGTTCTGGAGGTGACCTCTAGACCGTTTCTCAGCTGCAGCTCGCTGTAGTCTTTGAGCAATGTCTTCGGCACCGGAATTTCGTAAATATCTTTCTGCTGCTCGGCCATCTCTAAAAAAGTCGCCAATTTATCCAATGGCGGCTTGAACAGCGGATGCATGCAAGCCTGGTGAAGCGTTTGTGCATCAATCCCCTTGTTTGTCAGCACTCGAGCAGCTTTGTTTGTGGTCGCGCAAACGATTACTGATTTGCCAAATGTTGTCGATAGCAATTTGACCAGGGCTTTGATGAGCGTAGTTTTGCCTGAGCCTGCCGGACCTGCGATCGCAAGCAGCCCAGCGCCGGCGGATAATTCAGCTATCGCAAAATCTATGGCATTTGTCTGCTGCCTGGTGAGTTCGACTGTTTGCATGCTCATTTGACCAAGTTCTTCGGCATGCATTTCAACCAGCGGAAAAGCTTGTCTGCTCGCTCATTTTGTGCCTCAATTTTTGCAAGTTCGCGCTCGTGCTCCGAGTCGTATTCCAAAATAAGTTTGTTTGCAGCGGCCAGTTTCTTTTCAGCCTTCTGCATTCTTTGGAAAACCATCTCGCGATCTTCTAAAGCTTTGGTGTGCAAGTCATCTATGTGGTGATTGGCCTTTTTTAAGCTGGCGATTTCAGTATGCAAACCTTCGTTTTCGAAGCACTTGTCTCTGAATGCTTGATCGGCAGTGAACCCACGGCCAGCGTTTAGTGCAATGTGTTTCTTGAGTTCGCTGGCTTGCCTAAGGGCGTCCAGCTTGGCCTTAGCCATGCTTTCTGGATCTGTCAGTGCTACAGCGCGGTCTGATAGTTCTTTTATCCGGTTGGAGAATTTACTAAAGTCAGCTCCACACCAAAAGCAATTTCTCGACGGCTGATGAGTCTTGGCGACACCCACGCCAACAGCTATTGCGTGATTTGCAGCGCTCACGGATTCATCTTGAAGCATGAAGATCGAAATTTTCCTGCGATGCGCATTGACAGACGTTCCCACGCCCAATAACCGGCCTTTTAAATCAGCCTGTATGCTCGCGCAAACACCATACTGAAGTGTTTCTGAAAAGTCGCCGATTGAATCATCAGCTTTGCAAGACCTATAAATTTCCACAATGCGCGACCGAAGCTCAATGATCTTCACTATGTCTTCTTCATTAGCAAAATGCACTTCGATATCGAAAGCTTCTTCGGGAAAGACTCTAATTGGTGTCAACTCGCTTTCCTCTCAGCTATCGCGTCAACAAAATCAGCATCGTCATTACCAGGAGCTAAAGCGAAGTCAATCATCTCTTCCGCTTCTTCTTTTTTGAGTTTGATATAAAGCTCAATCGCGCTCCGTAAAGCAGTTAGCACTTGCCTATCTCTGGAGCTATCTTCAAAACCGCTGAGATACTCGCCGCTTGACTCCTGCTGAATTTTTAAATTACGCAGGACAGCATCTTCACGACTAAGCATTTGAACGATTAAATTTCCTTTCCGCGCATCGTCATAGCAAGCACTGGCCTGCTGTACCCCAAACTGGTTTCTAATTTTTGCCATTTTCTAACTCGCCTTCCTCTCTACAATCGGTCCGTCTTTATCGCAACAAGTCAGGCCGCTCGCTTCGAAAATATTGCCGCGAATACCAGGCAGCGCCTGCCACCAGCCGTTCTTTTGCGTAGCAAAAATATTGCCGCTCAAGTCAACCATTGCCCATTGCGTTTTGTAATCGCAGTTGTCGCCGGCGACGGTGAGTTCAATTCTGAAAAATTTTCTTGACTGAATATAGGAAAGTTTGACCCTGCAGTCCTTTGAGGTTTGCTTTCTAATTCTCGTTTGCCAAACGCCTGCCCAGCGGCGAAGTGTCGCTCTAAAAAGCGGTATTTCTGATTCTGGTGGTGTCCATGGAATTCGCTTTGCCATCATTTCTCCGAGCTGCCCGAAGCTGTCTAAACCTTCAGGCAGCCGATTTCTATGCAATCTCAATCTTGTATGGTTATAGTTTTCGCTCTTCAGCTTATGTCTCTGACATGATCCACACCTCGTTGACGGGGAATGACATTCATCATCGAATTCATCAGTAGATCAAACTATGACAAACACCAAAGGTAGTGCCAATCTTGGAAGTATTAAAAATCAAAATACAAACAAAAGCACCTGACCCGCAGGCCTGGTGCTCATGCAATCTATTACGTTTTTCAGCTACTTTTATTTGGCTCGGGGAGGATTGCACAGGTTGCGCAAAACAGCATGATCACCACGCACGACACGCCGATATTTTGTAAAATCGGCTTTGATATCGGTGAGTTGAGTTTGTAACCTATGAGTCCGGCAAAATTAAGCGGGGAGCGCCGAGCACAAATTATTACAGGGAGTTGAACCCTGCCCCGCGATTCTATTATGCCACGACTTTCTTCAGTGATTCTGCGCATGGGGTGGCCAGTGGGATTCGCGCCGCCGGAGTCAACAAAAACTCCAACAGTCATCTTTGACGAGCTCAAGAAATAGAATTTCAAACTAAACCCCATGCGGCAGTGCTCTTTCAAGCCTGTGGCTCACATGGAGCATCTGAAAACACAATACCAAACAAAAGAGCCCCCATTTCTGGAGACTCTATTGCTTCTATTCGTCGGCCGCGCCGCCTACCGTCTCTAATTCTGCAATCTTCTCAACAATTGCAGCATTAGCAGTGATTTCACTAACGTACATGTTAGGCGGATTTGGTGGATTGACTGGCTTTAAAGTGACGTTGCAGTAAGTCTCGCTGGGAGTGACCGAAATCACCTCACACTCAAGATTTACTCTGTCACCGGCTTTTAATTCGTTCCCATTTTTATCATGTGGCATTTATTTTCTCCCATGGTGGCACTTCTTTGAAGATTATATTTGCAATTTTTGATCGCTCGATTTCCTCATCAGTTGCACAAAACCGACAGCGACAACAACGGCCTGATCTGGAGTCTCTTGCGCCTGGCTCGGCAAAACAATACCGCCGGCAGAAACTTTCTCTGGCTCTTCGACTTTTAAGACGACTCGATCATACAAAGGTTTGATGGGCAGGTCTCTTATGTCAATGCTCAATTTGAAATCTCCTTTCCATATGCCAATTTTAGAAAGACCTCAATGTAGTTAAAAATGCACGAATGCAAATCAAACTACAAAGAGGTCTTCCCTTGATATTTACTGACTGCTTGGGTTTCCGCCCACTAAACTCGTGTCAGCTTGAGGTCGCTAGCTATCGGGTTCTCGCCGCGTCAGACCTTTCCTTTCTTTCGATTGGTTCCCGAGGTCGTTGAATACAAATTTACCAGCAGCGCCAAGACTTGAAAATCCTAGAAGTATTAAAAAAGTGGCTAGCAAAGCGAAAACCCCAGCGTCGACACCAGGGTTTTCTATCTTTGGGTTGTTGGTTGCAGATGAAGGATTTGAACCTCCGACCTCTAGATTATGAGCCTAGCGAGCTGACCGGACTGCTCTAATCTGCTATGGCACGCTGGACGCTTGAGTTACCAAAAAGGATTCAGAGGCGACGCCAGCGCTATGAAAAAAAGAATACAACAAAATTTTTTGTACAGATCAAACCTTTTTCCAATTTCGAAAAAAAATTTTGGCAGTCGATGTTTGAGAAAAACGCTATACGGAGATTATACGGAAAAGCTTATAGGGCGAAGTCGTTGTGGCATCGAAGCCCCACTGGATCGTTAACCGTATTATTAGGGGTGGGGGGGTGCCTCGCCCTCTGCCCTGCCGGTGGTGCTGTGTGCTGCGCTGCCCTCTCCCTCTTGTCCTTATGTATCTATTATACGGGTAGCATACGGATAAGTCAATGGCTAATGTGCATGATTGGCTATTCTATTTAATTGATTTTGTACCACACTGACGAGCGGCTTAGTGATACACTAATTTATATGAGCAGGTCAGTCATACAAGCCACATCGGCAAGGGGGTTCAGATTGGTACAAGCACAAAAGAACGTTGCAATTTACTGCCGCGTTTCCACTGAAGACCAAGATAATGATCGCCAACGGCGCGACCTTGAAGCATTCGCTAAAAGAGCCAATTTAAACGTAATCGCCAACTATAAAGAAACCGCATCTGGTGCAAAGAACGACCGCAAGGTTAGAGCCGAAGTTCTCCAGCTTGCCAGACAAAGAAAAATCGACGCTGTGCTGGTAACAGAACTAACCCGCTGGGGAAGGTCCACACAAGACCTGCTAGCTACACTTCAGCAACTTGCTGAATGGAATGTGAGTTTGATTTGCCAGACTGGAATGGACTTCGATTTATCAACCGCCCAAGGTAAATTGCTTCTGACGGTAATGTCTGGCTTCTCCCAGTTCGAAAGAGATTTGATTACGGAGCGCACAAAGTCTGGGCTGGCTGCCGCTAAAGCCAGAGGCGTGAAACTCGGAAGAACTGCTGGCGAGAACCTCACTGTCGACAAGCACTCGAAAAAGATTTTGGCCCTCGTCGACTCTGGCCACAGTTACCGGGAGATCGCCGACCGGCTGAACATCAGCAAAACCACCGTCAACAAAGCTGTAAAGCTCTCAAAAGCAATGTAGAGAGACATCGGCAAATCTGGCTAAAAGCCCCGGTTTCGGGGTTTTTCTAGAATTCTTCCTACTATCGCCGATAATGGTCTTCCTACTATCGCCGATAATGGCGACGAGCCACCGGCGGCCGTGGTCGAGCACCGCGCCCTGCCGATTTGCCAGCGCTATTTTTTGCGGTTGAGCCAAGATTTTGCTGCAACCGATGCTTCCCCTTCTCCCCTGTTCATCGCTGCCAGTTGTTTGATTTTGCCATTTTTTGATTAGCATTTATTAGAAGGGAGTTTAAAAGCAATCGAAAGCTGTTTGAACTATCGCAAGCCTCTCAAGATTATCTCAACTCAACCTAGCACTGTCTTTACAGTCTTTTTGAGAGAGTGAGATAGATAGTATTGAGGGTGTACAGTAAATGAATGTATGTATGACTTGAATAGAGCAATCAATCTAAATCATACATACATTCATTTATATAGCAGCTTATAGTGAGTAAACTGTCTCATCTCTCAGTGAAGGCTGGAAACCCTTGCGACTATTGAGTTTAGAGAGTTAGATAGTTTTAAGAGGCTTATCTCGCTCTCGCAAATGATATTTCTCACCCTTGCCTCATCTCCAGCTTTTGCGATAATTTGGCGGGCAAGTTTGCTTCTGACGCGAATCATTTTTGCTCTCTCGAAATGTAGCAACGTGCTTTCAATTCACTTAAAATTGTGTACGATAAGCTACACTAAAGTCTATAAATGCAGTGTAGAAAATGGAGAATGTAGCAATTATGCGAATCAATTTACCAGTGGAAGCAAATATCTGGGCGAAATTTTGCAACAGAGCGAAAGAAAACGACTTGTCTGGAGAAGACTATCTGGGTCTTTTGGTTTCTGAGGCTGTCGTCAACCTCGTCAAAAATAATCACCAGGTAAAAACAGCTAAAGATAATCGGGTTACTGAAGAGAAAGCCAGTGAGCAGGAAAGTACTGAGATTGAAGATTCAGTTCTCGCTTTCTTGAAATCGTCCTTCCATATAGAGGGTGATTCAGAAGAGTATTCGCCATTTGTGGCTTTGAACTGGCCGATTGGGGCAACAGCGCTATATGGGCAGTTTTGTAAGGCAAGCAAAATCTCAGTCAGTCAGCAGAAGTTTGGTCGAATTGTAGAGACGCTTGGTATTCAGAAGAAGCGACAGAGTAATGGCAATCAATATTATCTACAGCCAAAAACTCCCACTTTGGTTGATGTGCGAACTGGGCAAAGCTGAAGATGGTGGTTTGTACTGCGTGGAATGCTCAAGCGAAAATGTCAAAGCATTAGAATAATTACCCGTAAATTACCCGTAAATTACCCGTATAGTATTGACTAATTTATCCCTTCGTGGGATACTTAGAAAGTAAAGAACGAGCGGGGCGCGGCAAGTGAAGATTTTGAACCAGCAACTAATAATCGATTTCACTAAAAAGCACCCTCAAGCTAAACCTGTTCTTTCGAAATGGTCGCAAGTCGTTCTTGATTCGAAATGGGCAAGTTCAAATGACGTAAATTCAACTTTTAGCACTGCAAGTTTGGTCAAAGGAATTTGGATTTTCAACCTTGGCGGCAACAAATTCAGACTTGCTGCTTCAATCAAATTTCAAATGGACACATTGACCGTTATATCGGTTATGACCCACAATGAATACAACAAAGACAAATGGAAATGATGACCAAGGGGAAAGGGAAATGATGGTACTCGGGAAAAAATACAAAGCGCTGGCAGAAAAGTTTCCGCTTGTTCTCATTCAATCGAAAGCTGATTTGAAAAAGGCTTATGCGGTTTTGATGCCCCTGGTTAAGCGCGGCGATGACTTGGAAGAAGAAGAACAGGCTTACGTAGATGTTCTCTCAGTGCTTATCAGCAAGTTCGAAGAAGATACAAAAATGTATCCAGTGGAGAAATCCTCGCCGGCAGAGATGCTGGAGTTTCTCATGACGGAAAACAATTTAAGCCAGAGCGACCTGGCTAGAGAATTGGGAATCAGGCAAAACCGAATCAGCGAGATTGTCAGCGGCAATCGCGAATTCAGCAAAAACCATGTCGCCATGCTTGCCCAGTATTTCAAAGTAAGCCCAGCGTTATTTCTGCCAGCAATAGACCTGCCAGCTACAACCAACAGCAAAAAATAAACCACTGAGTCTAAAATATCACTTGTATTTATACGGGCAATACCCGTATAATAATTTCATTGGGTGAGAGACAAATCAAACCAATCCGGCTGCAACCGGCAAGAAGCAAAACACTGGAGAGAAAAATGAACAATCAAATTCCCTGACTGAAATATTCGATGCTGAACTGTTAGGGGACACCTTTGGCGACGTCATTCATAGCTACAGCCGCGCAGAAGCAATCGAAGATGGTTGCCTGATAGATGTGAGCTCAGTTGCAAAAGAAGCTGGCATATCGTTTCCTGTCGCTGTCACGTCAGCAGTCTGGAGTGAGTTTGTAAAAGTGCCGGCCAAAGTCGAATGGCAAGACGAAGCTGGCAGACTTTGGGATATTGTCTCAATGCTTCGATTCGCTATTAAAGCTGGCCGCTCAAATGGCCAAGAAATCAAATTCAGTTTGAGAGTGAGAAACACAAATAACGCTCCGAAGCTGGTTGTCTTGAAAGCGCTCTGTGGCCCTGGCGATAACATGGAGCCAGTAATCACAATCATGAATTTGAACGAAGATTAGAATATACGGAAATTACCCGGATAGGCATTTACTTATCCGGGTATTGTCCGTATAATAGCTTTATTGAATGGAACACCGGCTTATGGCTGCAACCAACCGGTAGAAACTGGAGAGAAGACAATGAACCGTTACGAACTATTTGAGAAGCTCTGGGGCACTTACATCGAGAAGCTGAAGCGCGTTGACGACTTGCAAGCAATGGGCCGCTTTGGCTACCAATTGCGCATGCCAAAGAAAGCTGTCGCCATCGCCTGGAATAAACTAAGTTTAGAGTTTCCCGAAGAAAGCAAAAATCTACGGTAACTCGTTCCATAATAATCACCGGTGAGCTGCTGCCACCGAAAAGACACTGACACAGTGAAGAAGGCTGAGTTTCTGTTTCCAGCAATCGGCAACCATCACGATGTCTATAAATCTGCTCCAGCGTTTAAATACTTTGAACAGCTCGCACAGGCAAATGGCATCGAGAACGTGTATCCAGTCAAACAACCTTATGACTCATCGAAAGCTGAGTTCCTCATCGAAAGCTGAGTTCCTCATCGAAAGCTGAGTTCCTCATCGTGCCACAATTTCACCACAAATCAGGGAGAATAACCATGGAACCAATATCAACTTTACAACCCGAGAGCACAGAAGAAATGGCAAAGCAGGCATCACACTCAACACAGTCAGCAAAAGAATTTCCTGAAGGCAAAGTAGCCAGGCGAGAATTCCTTTCGACTCAAGAAGCGGAAGACGTTCTTGCGAACTTCGGCGCTCGAGAAAAGTCTGACTACATCAACAAAGCCATCGTCGAATATTGGGCCGTCACAGAAGGCGAGAAAATGCCTCTGGTCAGCAAAGAGATGGTTGATCGGATTTCGAAGAAGCTTGCCGCTCAGTTGCGGAAAGATCTAGAAATTTCCTAACTGATGTGCCAATTAGTCATGGCCGACGGTAAACGATGCAACGAGTTTGCAAAAGTCGCTTTTCCGATTTTGCTTGTCTTTGGTTCAAACAAATCGAAACAGGAAGATTTTTAATACTTCCAAGATTGTCGTCAACATACTGGTAAACGAAAATAGCCTCATGTTCGCAAATCGGTTGCGATATTTAGCTGAAGCAAACCTCAGTTTGAATAAGTAGCTCATTCCGATTAGAGACAGTAGTGAAAAAATCCAAAAGCTCCGAGAAGCGCATTAGATGGCGACTCTAGCGATAAGGGCGAATTTCACCTAAAAGCGAACCGGATTTTAGAACAGACGAATTAAAAAGCCTTGAAAAAGTTGAGCGTTGGCCCTGGCATGTTGCCGGTGGTTTTAGTTTTGCTTCGCAAGCTTTTCCCAAACGACGCTTTTGTTACTCACTTCAACAAAGCTGAGGGGAAATGGTACGCGGATTTGGTGATGACCGGCCAGAGATGGTCGGGAGCATCGAGGCGCGAACTGTTCGACAAGTTCTCAAATCAGGTGTTGAACACACAGAAGCAAAAAAGAGGCCGGCCGTTCAAAGGAACAAAGGCGTATCAATTCAACTTGACGCCCCAGGTCAAAACCTACCTCGATTCCATGGCGCAGCAGCTTGGCGTAGAGAAATCGACCTTCCTTTCATATCTACTTTGCAAAGCTCACCAAGCGATGCAAGAAGCGCTGACAGACTCACCGGAAGAAGAAGACCTTGAGTTTGAGGATTTGACGGACGACAAAGCGCTGATGGAGTCGATGCGGCAATTAGCATTCAAAGACGAGCCAAAGCCACGAACACAAAAATCAGTTTTGAACGAGTTGAAGAAAGTACACGGCGAAGAACTTGACTCAATCGCTCGAAAAATTCGAAGCCAGATGGCTGAAGAAGAAATTGCAAAAGGCCCAAAGGTTGTACCAGTAAACGCGCTGAATGACTTGAAAGAGCGCGAGCGAGTAGCTGAAGAGAAATTGAGGTTGAAACATGAAAAGCAAGAGTAGGGAGCGGATAGACCAGTTAACGACTGATGCTGGTTCTGGAGTCAGCGTGTTTTATGGCTGCATTAGCGGCGCTCATTCGCAAGCAATTTGCGGCTATTTGGACGAACTGGAAGCCCGTATTTCATCCTTAGAAGCTGTCCATACAGCATCAAAAACAGCTGCTGAATCAGGCGAAGAAAATTTGGCACTAAGCCAGTAAACACAACCACTTCAAAGGAGAACAAAAATGTCTAATTTTAAAGAGGCCGAAATCTTGGCTATTGCCAAAAATGTCTCATCTGACTACGTCAAAAAATTCATCAAGTCCGAGCCAACTGCAACGTATGCAGAACTTACCGATCCACAGTATGAGCCTCGCCTGGTTGAGTTTTTCACAAAAGTCATTGCTGAAGTCTTTGCTGGCGCAGCTGGTGCGCATATCTCAGCTCAGTTCCCAGAAGTTATTGAAGCGGCAGCCGCTGACGCCGTGACCAGTGCTCATGTTGACGAGCACGAAACTGAAGACGTCAACGATTTCTCGCCGAGCAAATGATTGAAGAGAGCGTAACTCTCAAGGGTGGACGTGAGCTTTTAATTATCGGCAAAGATTTCCGACTAGCAATTACGGAAGACAGCAAAACAAGAGAGCTCACCGTCCACCTTTACGCCGATGCCGAGTTTATAAGACCTCGGCCGCTGAGTGCGTTTTTGAAGACCGGAAAAGAAGACTTTAACGGCCAGATTTTAAGGATAAAAGCGTATGGACGGCCAGGCAGCAGAAAGCGAAGAAAACAAAGCAGCGGAGTCGAAGTCGTCTACGTTGATTGATTTGCATTTGCCTTGGCTCTTGCAGTTGGAGTGGTCAGACGGAACTGCCGACATGGCAGATGTTGACTGCGCCTACGTTATGGACTCGGCCTTGAGAATTTTGCTTTATCTGGACTTTCCAAACACAGAGTCAGTAAACATTTTGCAAGGCATTGTCGATTTGGTGAACAGTTTGGAGAAAACAAAGTGATTATCGTAGGTTTAACCGGTTATATGGGCGCAGGCAAAGACACCGTAGGAAAAATTCTGGTCGAAAACTACGGTTTCCACCGGGTAGCGTTCGCTGATCCGATCAAGGAACTGGCGCTGATTTTAAATCCCTGGCTGCTTATGCTTTATGGCGATAGTCGGCGGCCATTAAAAAAAGTTGTTGAACACTATGGTTGGGATGATGCCAAGCAAATCGCAGCCGTACGCGAATACATTCAACGGCTTGGAACTGAAGGCTGTAGGCATATTTTCGGTGATGACTGCTGGATTGAAAAAGCGTTCAGAACTATTGGAGATATCCGGAAATATGGCGACAACGATAACGCCAGAATTGTCATAACAGACGTTCGACATCCGTTAGAACAAAAACGAATCTACAAAGAAACAGACTCAACGATCTGGCGAATTGAACGGCCGGGCTGCGAACCTGGCGAACACGACTCAGAGCAACATGCCGGATACCTGGGCGATGTAGTGCTGAAAAACGAAGGCGACTTAGATCACCTAGCGGTGATTGTCAAAGAGCAATTGAAAGAACAGTTTATTTTCGGGATTAACGCTTAGAAGTGAGAAATCATGAATCAAGTCGACATGGCCTATAACCGTTCAGTGCTTCAGATTTTAGAGCACGGAACAGAACGGACCGACAGAACTGGAGTTGGCACCATCAGCCTGTTCGGAGTGGCCAACAAATATAAAGTCAGCACTGATGCTTTTCCTGTGCTTACAACCAAAAAAGTTCACTTCAAATCCCTTGTTCGGGAGTTGTGCTGGCTGGTTGCTGGTTGCACAAACATCAACGATCAAGATTTGACCAAGCACACAAAAATCTGGGATGCCTGGGCAGATGAGAACGGCGACTTAGGGCCAATCTACGGCAAACAGTGGCGCAACTGGGAAACGAATAAGCCGGAGACCGACAGTAATTTTGTTGGCGTCCGCCCGTTTCAAGTAGTGGACCAACTCCGCCAAGCAGTGTTGACTATCCTTTCAAATCCAGACAGCCGCAGAATTATTGTTAATGCTTGGAACGTCGGCGAAATTCCAGACATGAAACTGCCACCTTGCCACATGATGTACCAGTTTTACGTGACCGGCAGCACTCTCGACATGTGTATGTATCAACGCTCCGCCGACATGGCTCTAGGAGTGCCTTTCAATATCACTTCTTACTGTTTACTGCTGGTGCTCGTTGCTAATCAGTGCGGCCTTAAGCCAGGGACATTTACACATTTCATTGGCGATGCTCACATTTACTTGCCGCACGTTGAAAAGCTGAAAGAACAAATTGAACGTCGACCACTTGAGTTGCCGCAACTAATCATCAATGAAGACGCCGATTTGTTCAGTATCAAACCTGAAGACATCCGAATTGAAAATTACAATCATCACCCAGCAATTACTTTTGAGGTGGCGGTGTAATACCAAACCATCAAGGAATGGGGCGAACAGCGTGGCTTGAAAGCAACGCAAGTCAATGCTCTGCTGCACCAAAACCGGCTTTTAAAAGAGCGTTACGCGTAAGGGGGGGTGAGGCTAAATGCCAATTTTCGGAATAGAACTAACAGAAATCCAGACAGAGCGCCAGCTTTTCGGCATCTACAAGCGGAAGAATAAAACGATTGTTTGAAACTATTGGCCTGTCTGATTTGCGAGAGGCATCAAATGCTGACTGGAGTAGCTTTATCGTGAAAATAGTGGATGTGCAATACGGATGACTTTTGTTTAACGATCGAAGAAAAAAAGGACGCCACCACCAGCGGTGCGATATGAGGAAAAATAAAAATGGATAAAGAGCCAAACGAACTTGCGCTGCAAATGAAGTTAGTCTGCCTCGCTTGCGGCTGGCACAAGCCGTGGGAAAAAAGCTATATGCATTTTGAGTATGATTCAGAGTTGCTTCACAAAAACGGTGTAGTGCAAAAGCTTT
>JADYXQ010000247.1 GCA_021772135.1 Candidatus Obscuribacter sp. | reverse complement strand
TGTTATTCGGAGCTGCTGGTGTTACCGGCGGTCTGGCAACTCCCGGTTGCATCAACTGGCTCGTAGCTTCTGCTCGCGACGCTGCTCTGTTCAACTAAGAGCCGTTCACTAAAACAGATTGAAAAAGGGGAGGCTTGCCTCCCCTTTTTTTTAGGGGAGGCTTGCCTCCCCTTTTTTTATGGCTTTGCCGGTGGTGGCACAAAAAACGGCAGCATATCGGCCGGTTTATTTTTTTTGTCTGTCAAAGGCGGTGGAATAAAGAGCGGCGGCGTGAGCTTCGCTTTGCCGACACTCAGTGGTGGTGGCATAAACATTGGCGGTACTAGCTTTTCGCTTGACGGTGGTTTGGGCGGAGCAAAGGCTGGTGGTGGGAGAAAGACTACCGGCACCACATCGGCACTTGCGGTGAAACTTGTTGAGGGATGATTGAGATAGAGGCGAGCGAGAGTGGCTTTGTCTCGACTGGTGGGCATTCCTGTTTGTTTGGCAAAACAGCGAAAGTACATCACATCGTAAATATAATTCGAGTGATCAAGCCCGAGAGCGTGACCAATCTCATGCATTGTCACCAGTGCCATTTCACCGTTTTTGACGAACTCAGGTGTAAACGGATTCGTGGTACGCAAACGCACCACAACATCACTTAATTGACCTTGCACCTCAGTGAATTGTGTTCGCCCGGCCACTACTCTTTGTTCTGAAGTACCAGGAATTGGATCTGCCGTCCAACACACTTTCAAATCTGCCGCTTTTTCATTTTTAACCACAAGGTATTTGATTTTTTGCCTGAAGCCAGGCACCAGGTATCTAACGCTTTTAAAACATAGCTGCGAAAGACCGGGCGATAGCCGGACACACTCTTCGACTCAATGAAAACTTTAAGCGGCAGTTTGTCGGCCGGCCAGGTCAAAACATGGTTGTTTTTCTCCAGCAGCTTCAAATAGTCAGGCAATTTATTGTCGGCATCGCTTTGCTTTTTTCGATCTTCCAAAAGTTCTGAGATCAGTTGCTCGGCTTGAAGTCGCGCTTTGGCGTCACTTTCCAACAGCAGGTAGCGCCGCAACCACGATATAGATTCGTCAAATTTTGTCAGATCCTGGTAAGCAATGGCGACGTTATAAATGACGCTGGAATCGCTACGGTCAAACTGTAAGGCTTTGTTGCCTTCGGCAATAGATTTTTCTAGCTGACCGTTTTCGCGATAAGCAAAGCAAAGATTGCCGTGAATGCATGCTGAATTTTCTGAAGGGTCGGCTGTAGCGGCCATCTCCAGCAGCTTGATCGCTTCTTTTAAATGGTTGCTTTCAAGTTTTTCTACTGCCTGCCTGGTGCAACTATATGATTTCACTCGATTGACCATTTCTTTTGCGCGAGCTCGCCCGGCTGGGTCAGCCACTTTTAAATATTGGTCGAGGGTAGCCAGGCACAAATCAAATTTGTTCTGATTATTGTAAGTGAGGGCTAGAGCGTAAAGCGCGTAGGTCTCTGTGGGATCGTAAGTGTAAGCAGCCTTAGCTTCTTTCACTGCCTGATCGTAATTTTTCAACTTTTGCCAGCATTGTGCTGAGGTCAGGTGCAGCCTGCCGGAATATGAAGTGGGATCGTAGCTGGCCGCTTGCTTGAGCACATCTTGAGCGGCGGCATAATTGCCCTGGCGGTAATAGTCCTCGCCCTGAGCGGATAGTTTATAAACCTGATTTTCAATCTCATAACTTTTGATCAGATTTCTGGCTGCCGCTGGCCTTGCTATGGTTAGAGAGCAAACCAGCAGCGAGCTGATTAGAGGGCCGCGATATCTTTGCCAATTATGCATAAACAGTGATTTTCCCGGGCTTTTACTATTCCTAACTGTTGATTGCTGTTTCTATACTGGCATGGCCGGGTAGGAGTATTTTTGAGGGTCGGCCAATTAATGGCCCAACGGGAGTATTAAATGACACAAAAGCCTGTCACGCAGGCCGCGAAAACAAAGGGCAATGATTTCGTCAAAGCTATGCTTGATCTGCTTATTCTAGCTCTTCTAGTGGGCGGTGCCGGTTTTGGTGGTTATTTTTTAGGCATTCATGAACGCCTGGCGCCGGTACAAAATGTGCCGCCAGGAACTGCCAATGCCATCCCACCGCCTATTGCTCCGACTTTGCCAGCTAAAGTTGAAGAGAACGCCCCTGCGCCGAAACCTAATAGAGATGCAGATAAAACCGCGGCAGATGAGCAGCAACCGGTTAAAAGCGGGGCTAAAAGTCCGCTCAAATACTGGATATCATCATCAGGCGCTGATTACACAGGCTATTCGATCACGGTCAAAATCAATGACACGCCGGTGGATAATTTCTTTGGTCCGGGAAAGAATGTAGACATTACTCGCTTTGTTAAAAAGGGCGACAATGAAGTCAATTTTGAGTGCAAAGCTCTGGGTGAGCAATATAACAAACACCCTGGTGATGCCGCTTCAGAGCTGGTGGTGCAACTTGTGGCCGGCCCGCATGTGCAAGACGACTTCAAGGCTGCGGCAGTGGTGTTGACTTACAAACGCAATGCCTCGGAAAGCGAAGATATCAATGAAACCAAACACTTTGCTGCCAAATAATTATGAAAGCTAAAGGCATTTTTATCGCTACCTTGCTTGTGGTCGACACGTTTTTCATCGCGTATGCTTATGGTTTTCACAGCCGTCATGTACTGGTTATCGATGCGAAATTGCCGCCACTTAAAACTGTGGAAGTGAAAGTTAAAAGTGAGCCTTCTCTAAAAGCGCTGCCTGCTAAAAAAGTAGATGCGAAAAAAACTGCAAAGGCTGTAAAAGCTTCAAAAAGTTCTAAGACTGTGAAAGCGACTACGGTTAAAAAGACTGAAAAAAAACACCAGCCTTAGAGCTTGAGCTTTGCTTTCATCCAGTTGCGACAGTGGGGCAGATATTTCATGCACTGGCTGATGTCTTCGCGCGTGCTGCCCAGTAGGCCGGAAACCATTGCCGCGCTGGCTTCACCAGGGTTGGTGTAATAGGAAAGGTGCACCCTTTGGGCAATAGGCAGTGCGTCAAAATCTAATTTACACGCCGCTAGAAAAGCCCGATCTTTGTGGAGGTGGACGATATCGTCTAAGGCATGGCCAACTTCGTAGAGTAAATGGTCTTTGATATCTTGCGTTGAGTAGGCCGAACCGAGTTTACTGACGCCACGCAACTTTTGCCGTTCATAGATGAATGTGTTGTGGTCGTAGGTTCGTGATGGTTCCTCGCCCATGGTAACGTCCAGTTTGCCGGGTTTCAAGCCTTCACCAGAACCGGGCCAGCGGTCTTCGATATTAGGCGCCAGGTTAATGGTGGCGCCATTTTTATCGAGAATCTGATAGATGTGCGGTGGTAGGCCGCGCACTGTCTCTTTTACTGCAGCGATCATGGTTTTGCTTACTGCTGGGTGTCCCGCCAGTGGCTTAACTATATAAATGCGGTCGATGTAGTGTTGACTGGCCTTAGCCAAGGGGCCGGCAATGGCGGCTTTGGCTGCTTCAGGATCAAGTTTTTGGATATAGCCAATAGCTTGAGCCGCCGCTGGAGTGCCTCGGAAATTAGAGACCAACCCTGAATATGCCTCCACGGCATTTTCTTTGTCGCCGCATCCTATATAAGCATGGCCTAGATGCATCCACAACTCTGGAGTGCTGTACCCGGCGTTAGCCGCGTTTTGCAGAAAACTGGCCGCCACTTTGAAGTGCTTTGAGCGATAAGCTTCCATGCCGGCAGCAAAGTCGGTCTCAGGATTGGCCAGGGCGGGCTGAGCGGTAAGCACCAGTGCAGTAATAATTAGACTGGCGAAACTTTTTTTGCCTGGATATCTCTGATTCACGTTTTCCGCCCTGGTTGCCGCCTTAATCATAATAAACGAGAATGCCGACTGTACCGCGCTTTAGCTGCTATGCCGAAGAAATTTTCTCCTTTGCAAAAAATATTGCTTGACTTCCATCCGGCCAGGCCTTATTGTGTATTCACTTCGACTTTCCGAAGCGACCTGTTTTCTTTTACTAAATTACTATCTCCACTTTTTCCCGAGGACTTTACCATGTCTTTAAAATCCACCTTTGCTAAAGTAAGCCTTGCAGTCGCTTTCGTCGCAGTATCAGCCGCTCCAGCTCTAGCCCAAGATGCCTTCGGCAGCAACGGTGGAGAAAATGCCACCACTTCCATGGGTGCTACCGGTATTGACGGCTCGAATCGCAGTAGCTTCACCACTGGCTCACAGACCCAAGAAGTACAGTCTGGTGCTTCACCAACACTTCAAGGTGCCACCAACGGTACGATTTCTCCCCAGGGAGCTGAAGCCACTGTTGTTCAAGGTGTGAACACCGCTGGTACAGTACGTGTTAACAACTTGGCCAACTTAGAAGCATTACTCAACATCATCGCTAACGGTATGGAAATCCTGGGAATTGCCTGGGGCGGACCTACAATGATCATGGGCTTCATGCACATGGCTGCTGGTTCACA
>JADYXQ010000030.1 GCA_021772135.1 Candidatus Obscuribacter sp. | reverse complement strand
TCGACTTTGAACTCGCAGCAAATTGCCGATCTCGATAAGACTCATCGTGAAAGACACAACGGTCAGTCACTCAGCGACGCTCTGTCGAAAGATGACAATTTGCCTAAGGAAACTAAAGATGCTCTGGCCATTTATCTTAAGGGCACAGACAAAATTACACCGGCTGACACTATAGCGCTCGCCGATATCGGCTTGAAAGCCAAGAATCAAGAGATTTTCCAGGAAGCTTTCCGGGGCGCCACTCCTGAGGCCCGCGCTCAGTTCCTCGCTCAAGGCGGCGAGCAAAAAGTCACCGAAGCTTTTGGCAGCAGCTATACCGACGATCTGGGCAACACCACTTATTCACGTAATTCCGATGTCGACGGTGCCATGGATTATGTCAAAAAGGGCAAACTCGACGCTTTCACCAAAATTTCTGATAATACCAGCGTGCTTGGCGATAACGAAGAAGCCATTGAACTGTCTCTAGCTCAGATGACAGCCGCTGAGCGCAAATCTTACGCTGACGGCAAAGTGCTTGCCGCTGCCGGTGGTGATGCCACCAAACTCGCCCCGGCCGACAAAGAAAGTTTCGACTATTACAACAAGGTGCACACCGCTTTAGACAAAGCGGGCAACGACCGTGAAATGGCTAAGTGGGAAGACCTGATTGCCTCTGGTAAAGACGGCAGTTTAGTAAATAAGCTGGCGGCTCACGGCGGCATGATCGACGACAGCATGGATAAATATCTCGGCACCATCGAAGATATGTCCAAGAGCGATTGGGAGAGACTGAAAAAAGATCCTGAATATCGCAAACAAGTTGAAGCCACACTGGCTATAGATCTGAGCGATTCAGAAATGACTAAAGCCCGCGAAGCTTTAGACAAGAAAATGTCGGGCGATACTTTTGAAGGCAGCCACGATAAACAGCGTTCCGTTGTTGATTCCATCAAAGACAAGAGCGGATTCTGGAACGACGATGAAAAAGGCATCATCGGTGCCCTCGAAAAAATGACTGCCGAAGAGCAACGTCGTTATCGCGATGATCCGGCATTTAAGAAAGAACTGGATACGGCGATTGCACAATCAATGGACTTCGGAGCTGAGAGTAACGCAGCCAAAGCCATTCTCGAGAAAGTAGCCAAAGGCGAAAAACCAGAGTCTAACATCATCTCCAAGCTGGAGATGCACTCTACCGCCTTCAATATCGACGAAGCTAAAGTAATTGCCGATGTCGAAGATGCCTTCCGCAAAGATCCGACTTTACGCGAACGCATGAATAAGCCGCAAACACCTGAAGACAAAGAAATGGCGCAGAAGTTCGACATCGCCCTGCGCAAAAATCTTACCCCTTATGAATACGATAAATTTGCCAAGCCTCTTTTGGAAACCGGAAGGCTGTCCATGGAAGTTAAAGCCGATCTCTATAAAGGCGTATTTAACGATGATGAACAGGGCTTCTACGACTCTTTGAAAAAAGATCGGTCCACGGCCCAAGATTGGAAAGAAGTGCTGGATAATCCAGATAAGGTAATGTCGTTCTTGTCTAAAGAAGAACGCGAAGTCGCTCTCAACATCGCTCGCCAAAAAGGCGAGATTAAACCTGAAGATCACTTGCGGGCCGCCATGCTCGGTGCCGGCACCGAAGAAGCAAAAATTAAAGAAGTTTTGGGCGCCATGAACTCTGAACAAAAGCTGGCTGTCAAAGCCGCTTACGAACTGAAGTATGGTTCAAATCTTAGTGCTGATGTTTTAGGAGAACTTGGCGGATCAGACAAAGTTGAAGCCGCCCGTACTTTGCGGGAAAACCAGACTGCACGTCAGGCTTACAATGATGCTCGCACTGAAGTTTCTGAAAGTGCCGACGGTATTGGCAGAAAGGTAGTGAGAGGATGGGACGGCACCAGCCAGATGACTCAAGATCAGCTTGAGCAATATTCCAAGGCTATGGCCGACTACTCGCAACAATACAAAGAAATGCCGGCTGAAAACCTCCAGAAATTTGAACAAGACGTTTACAAAGCCTTAGAACTTTACAAAAAATCTGAAAGCGCTGCTGCCGATACCATCGTTGACGGTGCCATTATCGCTGCCGGCGTAGGCGGCGCTGCCTTTACCGGTGGCGTCAGCCTATCGCTTCTGGCTGCCACTTCTGTAGGTGGTGCCCTGTTCAAAGTTGGTGCCAAATCGGCGATCATGGGTGCCGATTATGACTTCAATAGCGCTCAAGTGGTGAGCGACGGCGCAACTGGTGCCATTGATGCCGCCACCATTTTCTTGGGGCCGGCTCAAGCGGCGCAAATGCTCAAGCTCGGTGAGAAAAGCGCTGTTGTCGCTGCGCGTGGAGTGCTCTCCCAAGCAGATAATATAGCCGTGGCATCAGGCAGACAATTGCTTAAAGAGGGCGCCAGCGAAACTCTCGAGAAAGGCATGAAACAGAAAATTGCTGTTGCTATTTCTAATGGCGCTGAAAGTATCGATGCCAAAGCCCTGAAGACATTGGCTGAGAACGTAGCCACCAGTGTCGACGATGTGCCGATGGTACAGAAAATGCTGGCCGACAATCTCAACCAGGCGATCAAAGCCGAGGCTACTCAAGGTCTGAAAAAGAACCTGACCGAACTGGCTTTAAATACCGGTGCCGGCTCCGTCGGCGGCATGCTGTCGGGTGGTGTGCGCGGTGGCGTTGACGGTGAGTCGATTGACGCCGTTCTGCAGCAAGGCATGTCTGGTATCGTCAGCGGTGGCGTCATGGCCGGTGGATTTACTCTTGCCTTCAAAGGCATGGGTAAGGGCATCTCTCATTTACGGCATGGCGATGGCCCCGCACCGCGCCTCACTTCCGATCCGACAATAAGAGTGGGCGGCGACGTTGCACCAACACCAAAGCTTGACGTTAATGGCCGCATTTCTGAGTATCCGACACCGAGTGGTAAAGTTGCTTTTGAGTATCATAATTCAGGCGCTCTGACCGGCGAAGTGAAAAAAGTCAGTCTGCCTAATGGCCTTGAATATTCCAGTAAAGACGGCGCCAATTGGACTGTTAAAGATCCCACCGTGGATGGTGGCAAATACGAAGTCAAGGGAGCGATGAAAGTCGATTCTGAAGGCACCATGCACTGGCAGGCTGAAGGTGGCAACAAGAGTTCACTGCGCAATGACGGTTCGCGTGTAGAAATAGACAGGAATAGTGGTCGCGAAGTGACCGCTTCTTATCTCGGTCAAATAGAACATGTCAAAGACGGCAAACACGGCGTTGATTTTAAATACGATTCCGATGGTCGTGTGACCAACGCCAAGTTTGATAATGGCACCACTGTCGAACGCACAGCCGAGGGCAAGACTCTACTCAAACGCGCCGACGGTGCGCAAGAAGAGTTGACCGGCAAACTGTCTGTTGCCAGAGACGGAAGATTATTCCTTAAGGCCGAAGACGGCGCGTCCTTCAGGTCGATTTCGGCTGACGGCAGCTCCGTGCATGTGGACGTGAAGACCGGTAGAATTTCTGAAGCCATGGGTGCTCAGGGCGAGCACTATAAATATACCTACAACACTGAAGGTGATCTTACAGAAATTCACATGCCTGACGGCGAGCATCTGAAAAAAGACGCAGATGGCTTCTGGGAAGCTTCCAGAAATGGTGATTACACCGGCACCAACATGAATGAGTATAAAGTCACCAGCGATGGAGAACTTTCGTATGCGCAAGGCGAAAGACGGTTGGTGCACGGCTTAGACGGCAAGAATAAAGTTTACGATACGTCCGACAATAAATTGCTGTTCGAAACAGGCCGGGATAAGGTGCGCGCCGATGGTCCTCAGGAATTGAGCCGAATAGACGGCAGACCGGTTGAATTCCAGGAAAAAGTGCGCGACAAGTTCAAGCACATGAACAATGAGACTCGCGAGAAGTCGGTTGGTCTTGTCTCACACGAACTAGGTGATGTCCGAGCGATAGGTGCCGATGGTAACCCAACCAGCGCCTACGATAGTTTGATGAGCGACCCCACTCTGTCAGACAGGCAGAAAGCCAATATTTTAGATAACCTCGCTGAAGTAAGAGAGCATTTCGCTTCTTACCGCAGCGGTGATCGCATGCACAGCGACCCAGAAGTGAACTGGATTCATACTCAAGGCGAACTGGCCAAGGTATTGGAAGCCGGTCGCAAAAAAGGTTTGGCTGCTGACCAGATGGAAGATGCACTGCTTGCCTCGATGTATTCCGATTCGGTTAAATTTGCCTTCCCGCCTCCTAAAGGCGCTGATGCTAATTTCTTCACCCACCACCTTGATGGCGCTCTGGCCGCCCATGAAGCTCTGACCAAGAAGGGCTTCCCACTCGAAAGAGTTGATCGGATCGTCCAAGCTATTAAAGAGCACCAGATTGCACCGCCAGAATTTATGGGCAATCTCTATCTCAATGCCAAAATTAAACCGAGCCTGGAAGCTCAGCTTAAATCTGGTGCCATCAGCCCCGAGCGTCATGCTGAGCTGACTAAAGTGCTGAAAGAAATGACTGTAGTCGGCCCTGATAACGTGCCGAGGCTGAAACCGATGGCTCAAGTGAACGACTGGCCCAAAGTGCGCAATGCCGATGGCAGCTGGGAAGTGGCTTTGACGCCGGATCAAAGAGAACTCTTCAAGATGGCCGGAATAGAACGCTGGTCTACGCCAGTAAATCCTGTGGAGACACCAGGGTTCAAGCAGCTTTCTATGCGAGACCAAGAAAAATTAGTAAGCCAGTACAAAATCTCCACCACTCTAATCGATGGTGACGCCGTTGATAACTATGCCACTCTCGGCGGTGCCAGCAAAATCGTCACAATCCGCGGCCCAGAAACTAACTTCAAAGACGGCAACGTCTGGCAATCAATTGATTCTATTGATAGCAGCTATAAAGACGCTTATCAGGTGCTGAGCCCAGAAGGCAGACAGCTAGCCGACGCCAGCCTTGCTCAGCGCAATGCCTTGCTCAATGACGAAAACGGTATCAAGGCCCAGATGAATGAATGGCTGGCATCGAGAAAGCCTCCGATTGATGCAAAAGATGTTGTCTATCTGCAAAAAGATGGCAAACTTAAATATCCTGAGGCTCTAACCGAGGGAGAGTTGGACAGATTTAATAAGTTATACTCAAACACTTCTCGAGGACCCATTCTAGACAAAGAACTGAAGGCCTTGAAATACAAAGGTATGACAGACGACGAAATTATGCAGTACGAGTTGGCTAAAGAAGTCAGAGCCAAAATGGCAGACCTGATGAGAGCCGGTCATCGTGTTGATGATTCCTTACCGGGCAACTTCCCTCAAGCAAAAGTTGAGCGTCAGGGGCACCCTGATTGGCTGCAATCGAAGTCAGAACCATTGCCTGAAGCCACCGGCCCGGTGGTAAAATCGGCTGACGGATCGTCAATTACTCCCACTAAAGACGGTACGATCCTCAAAACATCCGACGGCTTTACCCAGGTTACTGATAAGACCAATGGCACCGTCAGAACCTACGACGATAAAGGCCGAGTTGTTCAGGCCATAGAAGGGCCACGCACACGCTCCTTTGAATATGGTGAAGACAGTAAGCTCAGTGTCTTTACCATGGAAAGCGGCGACGTCATTCGCAAAAACAGTGATGGAGACTGGATTGGGCCGATTAAGCAAGATGATGGCAGCGTTAAAGAAGACATCTTCTACAAAGGTGAAATAGTTGCCGATGGTAACGGCTCAATTCGTTATGTAGACGAGTTCTATCACAAAAATACCACTGAAGCAATGGACGGCAGTCGCATTGTTGTTAACAACGGCAGAACAGAATATCTTAAACTTTCCCTGGCTACCGAATCTGCCAACCTTGGAAAATTAGCCAGAGATTCATTCCCAGATGCAGCGCGCTGGCAACGCTTCGACAATTTTGTCAAAGAATTTGAAGCTGAAGCCGTCAAACGCGACATGCCGGAACAGCAAAAGGCTAATTTCTACAAACAGGTCAACAGATTACTAGAGCCCAACCCAGCTGCGGTACTTACTCAAGCAGAGCGCGCAGACCTGGCTGAGCAACTGATGTCGCATTCAGTTAAACCAACCACCGTAGATCAAGGTTGCAACAGCACATGCAACGTTACTACTCTGGAAGTGAGAAACTACGCCCGTGATCCTGAGAAAAATGCCCAGCTTCTGGCTGACATAGCCACTGAAGGTAAATTCACCACGGCCAATGGCACGGTGGTAGACATGACCGCTCTCGAACATGGTCTGAGACCTGATGCAGAAGCCCGTCGCGCCAATCGTTTGCAACAAAAATCAGGAGATGCCCTGAAGAAAGACGGCAGTCGTGACTGGTCCAGTCAGATACTCGAAACTGCTATGGTCAACTCTTATTGGCAAGGACACTCGCACATCATCATTGACGGACAGCGGGTCCTGCAACGTGATTTAGCCTTCGACAATGGTGGCAATTTGATTGGACGGCTTAAGAAAGGCTCCAACGTCAGCGAACTATATAATGCCAAGGGTGAACAACTAGGTAGTCTCAACTTGAGCGCTGGAGAGAAGGCCTATACCAAGAGCGGAAAAGAAATCACAGGCCTTGAGCAAAAAAATCTTGTCTACGGTTCGGCCGGCGAACTTAAAGGTATGACGGCAGAACAAAGTGTGGTTAAAGTCTTCGACCAGGCCGGAAAACCATTGAAGCATCTTGAGTCCGGCGTGGTGGGTTACGACGAGACCGGCAAGCGAATCTTGAAAGTAAGCCAACCCGGTGACATTAAATATGAGAAGAGCGTCACCAGCAGCCTGGGTGCCGGCGAGCGTGTACTTTATAAAGATGGTGATTTGTGGCTGCAATTGAAAGATCGCACAGGCGAAACCATGGACGCACCATCAATTTATACAAGTGATTTGGAAGGCGTTAACCGATCAAGCACAGGGGTTGAAGACAGCGGTTATATGCTTACTCGCGGTGATACAAATCAAGTCTATGCCGGCATGCAAGATGTGAGCACGGCAAAAGAGCTGGGTGATGCCTTATTAGAATTGGAAAAGCAAGGCAAGTTGCCTGCGGTAATTCAAGTTCACACTGCAGCCGCGCCGTTCAGTCAATTGCTAGGTATCGAATCTGCCCTGGGTTGGGGCGGCGGCTGGCACGTGGTCAACGTGCATGGCTATGATCCTGCCACAGGCATGGTCAAATTTTCGAATCAGTGGGGCAGCTCGAGAGACTACATGGACAAAGGCTACCCCATCGATAAATTATTCAAATCGATGAAAGAACCTGTGCTCTATAAATTCATGACTACCAAAACTGGGCGCACTGTACAGACAGCCGTTGGAGCCGGAGTGGCTGGATATCTTTATTCAAGAAACAATTAGGGCTGGCAAAGTGAGATGAACGGAATTTGCACACGAATTAAGAATCAGGGACAGGTGAAATCACTTGAACTTCCGGCCGGCTGGGTAGAGCTTTTGCCTGAAAAGAGAACGGCTAAAGATTTTTTGCGCGAGTATCGCGCTGCTGAAAGTGAACACGTCAAGCTGGCATTTTATTATCGTGGTCATCGAATTGGCCAGGGCGGTGCCGACGATTTTAAGAACGTGCTGGCTCAAGAAGATCACGAACTTTCACCTGATGAGTATTTATCTGTAGACCTTGTGGTGCGGAATGCTGCGGAGGCAGACTTTTTTACCCTCAGCCACTGCCGCACCGAAACGCTGGCCGGAAAACGTGTTTTAATTGTGGAAGGGGTCTGGAATGCCGGTAACCAGGCTGATTTTGGTATCTTTATCGACAGTGACCTAAGCGGTTCTGCAGTGCAGGAAATTCATTTCATGGCGCCGGAAAAAGAATACATGCATTACATCGAACAGGTTGAACAAATACTCAAAGCTATAGTCTGGAAATAATTCAAAAATTACCGAGGTGAGAGTTGCCGCAAAATTCAGAGTTTCATGCCAAAGATGTCAGAGTGGAAAACACTCAGGCTGCTGGGCGCGCTGAAGCTGATTCAACGCTGCTGCATGAATTCTGGCAATCATTGAAGTACACCACCATTCAGCAACCCTGTGATGGTGTCACCCAAGCAATCAATCATTTTGGCGGCAATATTGCCGCGCGCACCTTTGTGGAGGCACCGCGCGAGACCGAGTTCGGCTCTGCCGATTGGGTAGCGCAGCAAGCCGGTGCCGGTCTAGCCAAAATAGCCGGCATTATGGTGCTTCATAAAGGAATTTCTTTTGGCGCGGCGGCTTTGACCCGCACAGCCACTTCGTTGACTCTCGCTGAGTCAGTGGCGGGCAAGGTATCGCTGGGCAGCCTATCGGTTTCTGGCGGCCTCTACGAAGGCATCTTCAGTAAGTCCCGAGAAAATTCATTCTGGAAAGACCGAATTGCTAATTCGACCGTGGGCGGTTTAACCATGTATGCCATGGGCAAAACTCAGCTTGGGCTGCAGGGCGCTACCGGTCTTAGCCGCATGTCTCCTGAAGGTTTCACCGGCATCGCCGGTCGTCAACTGGCAAATAGTCTCACCGGATTTATCTCCGGCGCTACAGGTGGTGCTGTGGGTGTTGAAGTAGGCTCGCTAATGAAGCAGGGTAAATTTGCCTCAAAACAGGAGCTTGGCGAAGCAATGCTCACCAGCGGCGTGGGCGGTGCTACTTTTGGTCTGGTGACCAAACCGATGGCTCTGGCGGAGAATATTGGAGCGCATCACGGTGGCAATCTTGCCAGACGCACCGGGGCGTTGAAAAGCGTAGAACTAAAATCGGTCAGTGCAGAGCAGCCGGTATTACGTTCGCAGGGCATACCGCATTTTGCACAGCTGGCTGTTGAAGGCACTATTGTGCCGGCCAAAACAATGACATTCTCGGCTACTCCAGAATTGTTGCAAGTCTTGAATAAGACCAAGACCGGCAAATTTGAATTAGAGCCACCACCGGCGGTGGGGCCGGTTGCAGAAGTGACCGCAGCGAAGCTGCCACAAAAAAAAGTATTGACTAAACCGCAGGCCTAAGCCGGTTTTGTTCACTGTCTTGGCGCCGAGTGATTCTTAAAGAATTCCCAGATGATTTCGCTGGCGTTGATATCGCGAGAGGTCTTCCCTACAGTACCTTCAGATGCATATTGCCGCCCGCCCGGCCAGGTGTGGCCACCGCCTTCGATACCATAGACCACCACTTCGCTGCCGCCGCGGCCACCGGAAAACTGAGCGTATTTAACTCTCGTACCGTCGTTGGGGTCTAGATCCGGTAGCTCAAGAGTGCGCGGAGCTTCGTTGCAGCGGTTGCCTTTAACCCAAAATTGGGTGCTGTCTGCCGCTGACATTACGCTGCCCCGGTCATGAAAGCTTTTATAGTGAATGGGACCGCCTCTAAACGGTACTAATGGATCGCTCATGCCGAGAAAATAAATTACAGACATCGGCTTCAGAGGTTTGCGCGTATTGTGAATTATGTCAGGTAGTGGGGCCGCAACAGACGCACAGGCCGCTATTTTTGTCGGCAACAAGAGGGAGAGGTATTGAGCGAAGAAGCCACCATTGGAGATACCAGCGACATACACCCTTTGCGGATCGATATTCCAGCGTCGTTCTAAATGAGCGAGCATGTCTTGAAAGAACTGCACGTCGTTGTAGCGGTCGTGTCCGTCGATATTACGGCCGTCATTCCAGTGTCTGTTGATTCCCTGTGGATAAACAAGCAAGAAGCCCTGTTGATCACTCAAGGTTTCAAAACCGGTCAGTGAATCCATTCTTGCTCCCAGGGCGAATCCGCCGTGAAAACAAATCACAAGAGGCAGTCTGGCACTATGGTCATAGCCCTTGGGCACATGGATATAAAACTGGCGATCCATGCCTTCGCTGGTCACCGTCTCTTCAATAAGAGTGTTGTCCGGTGCTAGTGACTGCGCACTCGCACCGCTGGAAGATGAAGGATCTACAGACTTTTTAGTGACTTTGTTTTTCTTGTTGGTTTTGCGATTGGGTTTCGAGTCAGGATTGGAATCAGGATCATGCCAGATCAAATTTTGGCCTGAGTTACTTTGGAACGGTTTCTGATTACCGATTTGCGCTTGGGCTGCAGGCAGTGCATGGCTACAGGCAATCAAGGCTGCCAGCGCTAAAAGTAGTGTGCGTGCGTAATTAGAAACAAAGCATTGCCCTGGCACTGTCATTAGTGGCACCGTTATTTTACGTGTTGACGTTTTCTAGCGCTGTCCATATCTTTTTTCACTTTCTGCACATAGCTGCTCATCGGGCCCTGCAACATCGGTGAAATGTCAGTGTCTACGCCCACTGCCTTGAGCAATTTGTAAGCGCCTGTGTACATGGTGTCGCTGTTGTTCATGATCAAAACCACAACGAGCATAGCGACGGTCAATTGCAAAAGTGCTTTTACCGTGCGCCATCTGCCTTCGTTGTATTTTCGCGAAACTTGCTTGGAGCCAACTGTCTGTCTTTGTTCTTCGTCAACAACAACGGCAACGGAAGGGTCAACTGGTGCAACATCTTTGGGTGCGGCCACAGCAGACATACGCGGCGCCAGATCGAGCTGGCCGGTTTTTGGCCGAGCGGCGCTCTCTGTAATGCGCTCTGGGTGAGCATCAACAATTGACGCAGGCGCTGCTGGCAAATCGGGCAACATGGGCACAAGCTTAGCGGTAGCCAACCAGAGTGATTGATTCAGTTCGGTGGTTGGTTTGCGCGCCGGATCAAGAATGGCATAGTTGCCGTCTGCCACAAGCAACAGCCTACGCACGGCAGCATAGCCGGATTCGCCGGTGACACCAATCTTTCCGCCCAGTATGAAGCCGCCGGCAGAAAACAAAATCCGCCCTTGTAAATCAGACTGGTTGTCATTGATGCGCAAGATTGGAGTCTGGCAAGATTTAATTTCCACCACCGAATTGATGACGTCCGCCATCGATTCATCCTGGTTAATGCTTCCTTCAATGATAACGTCCACAATGACCTCTTAAAACGCGTGATCTAATCGCCAATCTAAACAAGTAGTAATTTAGTCTAACAGACAGTACTTGCTATAGAATATGTGGCTATGAAAAAGCGCGTTATGTGTGTGTTTGGAACGCGCCCGGAAGCTGTCAAGCTGGCTCCTGTGGTGCATGCTCTGCGAAAATCGGAGCTGCTTGAGCCGGTGGTGGCAATCACGGCTCAGCATCGAGAAATGCTTGATCAGATGATGCGTTGGTTTGATGTCAAGGCGAATTACGATCTCGACCTCATGCGCCATGGTCAGACCCTGGCTGAGCTCACCGGTCGCGTGCTCAACGGTGTCGACGATTTATTAACCAGAGACCGGCCGGATTTGCTTCTGGTGCAAGGTGACACGACAACCGTGATGTCGGCGGCCCTGGCCGCGTTTTACCAGAAGGTTCCGGTGGGCCACGTTGAAGCCGGCCTGCGGACAAATGATCGCTATAACCCCTTTCCTGAAGAGATGGCTCGCCGACAGACCGCTCGCCTGGCCACCTTGCACTTTGCACCAACTCCCCTGGCGGTGCAAAATTTAAAAAATGAAGGAATAACCGAAAATGTATTCATGACCGGAAACACGGTCATCGATGCACTGCTTGATACTGCCGGGAGGCTTAAGGCCGAAGATATCGATCAATCTTTGTATGGCAGCACCGCCTTCGAAAAGTACAAAGTGCTCTTGGTAACAGCTCACAGGCGCGAGAACTGGGGTCAGGGAATGGATGAAATTGCCCTCGCTCTGCGGCAAATTGCCGATGAGTTCGGCGATGTGCAGATTCTTTATCCGATCCATAAAAATCCGGTGGTGCGCGAATCTATCGAGCCTGTTTTTGCTGGCCATGATCGCCTGCATCTGGTGGAGCCCCTTGATTACGTGCCTTTTGTTCATGCCATGCAACGTTGTCACTTTATCCTTACTGATTCAGGCGGCGTCCAAGAGGAAGCTCCTGCGCTTGGCAAGCCGGTTCTGGTGATGCGCACCAATACCGAGCGCCCTGAAGCTGTGGAGGCAGGCGCGGCAAAGCTTGTGGGAGTAAGCAAAGACACTATCGTAGCTGGCGCACGCGAGTTACTTAACAGTGAGGCGCAGTATCTGAAAATGGCACAGGCAGTCAATCCCTTTGGTGATGGTCACGCCGCCGATCGGATCGTGCAGGCTATTGAAAATTACCTCTGTAATTAGCCCAACTTGGCTGTAGAGCCAAATTCAATTCTTTCGATAGTCTAAGAATTGCACGAAATGTTGCGATTAACGCTATGATCTGCTGTATATCAAGTTTTTATGGGAGAGACAGCGTGAGCGCTTCAGTGACCGAGCATGACGTTTTGCCATTTGGTGAATTTCTCGACGAAGAACACCAGGCGATTAGAGAAGCTATTCGAGATTTTGCCACCCGCGAAATCGCTCCGAAGGCTCACGAAGTGGATCAAAATGCCCGCTTCCCCATCGAAAATTTCAAAGAATTGGGCAAACTCGGCTATCTGGGATTGCCCATATCGGCTGAATACGGCGGCGCCGGTGCCGATTACCGCTCTTATGTAATTGCGGTTGAAGAAATTGGCCGCGCTTGTGGTTCTACCGGATTGAGCTATGCCGCTCACATATCACTGGGCACCAACCCACTTTATCTTTTTGGATCGGAAGAGCAAAAGAAAAAATATTTGCCCAAACTTTGCTCCGGCGAATACATTGGCTGCTGGGCCCTGACAGAACCAGGCACCGGATCTGATGCATCGATGCAAAAGACTACCGCCAAGTTGGAAGGCGATCATTATGTACTGAACGGCACCAAGCAATTCATCACCAACGCAACTGATGCCGATGTAGCCATCATTATGGCTATGACCGACAAAGAGCAAGGTCGCAAAGGCATTTCGTCGTTCGTTGTCGAAAAAGGCACACCAGGATTTTTCGTCAGTAAAGTCGAGAAAAAATTGGGCATGCGGGGCTCCCCCACAGCCAGCCTCACTTTTGAAGATTGCAAAATTCCTAAAGAGAATTTGATTGGTCAGGAAGGCGAAGGCTATAAACAAGCACTCACCACTCTTGAAGGCGGACGCCTTTCCATAGGCGCTCTAGCTCTGGGAATCGGTCAAGCCGCATTTGATGCTGCGTTAAGTTATGCCAAACAAAGAGAAGCTTTCGGTCAACCAATCGGGAAATTCCAGATTATTCAATCGTACTTGGCTGACATGGCGACGCAACTTAGCGCTGCTCGTTTGATGCTCTATCATGCAGCCTGGATGAAAGATCACCACAAACGTGTCACCCTCGAAGGTTCACAAGCCAAGCTTTTTGCTTCTGAAATTGCTTCCAAAGTTTGCAATCTTTGTGTGCAGATTCATGGTGGCTACGGTTACATTGTTGATTTCCCAGCCGAGCGTTTCTTGCGCGATGCCAAACTTTGCGAAATCGGCGAAGGCACATCAGAAATTCAACGCTTGCTGATCGCCAGACAATTAGGGCTTTAAGCCGCTCAACTCAGCGAGAAGTAAAAAAAACGCTACGCTGATTGGAAGAGTCAGTTTATTCTGCACGCAGTGAAGATGCAGTTTGCGTTTTTTTTGCCGGACACTCATTGCTAGTGTCTGGCTTTTGCATTTAATTTGCCACTAAATGCGATACCGGATCTATCATGGCTACCGTCCGGTTCTGCCGACGGCTAACTGCAATTAATGTGGCTTATCTCAGTAGTCAAAGGAGGAACTCGGTGCCTAGCAGAGTTCCTCAATGTTTTTTTCTCTTTGTGCTACAGCAAGCAGTGTGCACCGCTTCTGGTGCTTTATGGCCAGTAAGTGTGGCGTGTAAAATTTATTCAATTAGACCTCAAAAAATTGAACTTTCTGCTTAGCGCCGACGTTTATACATATAAACGGAGGAAATGCCTATGCTCAGCCGCGAAGAAAATGATCGACGCCTGGCCACAATCTGGGCCGATGTGCAGATCTATGCACCCACAGACGCCAACGCCCAAGATGTTTTTTACGAACATTGGAAGAAGCTTGGAATGGTCATCTGCCCGGATTGTTCTAGCGACAACATCAAACGGCTTGATGGCGAACGGGAATGCGAATGCCTTAATTGTGGCATGATCAGCTGGTTTACATCGGGCACACTTTTAAGTCGCGTCAAACTATTCAAAAGCTACTTGGCGGCCTCACTCTTTTTTGAGGCAGGCCTGACCATTAGTGGGCCTCAATTCTCAAAACTAACCGGCACTTCGCAGACATCGTCTTATACCATTCTAAGAAAGTTCAGGATGGCCATTTCTAGCCAAATGCCAGTTGATGCAGAACAATTTTCTGGTCAGCTAGTTAAGTTATTAATCGCCAAGCGCACACTGGAGACCCCCGCCAACAGTCATCCATTTGTCGAACAAAAACTGATCGACGAAGCTATGCAGGAGGATTTGTTGGATTTTTCTGAACGTATTGAGACGGCGGATGCGAGTAGCGATGACGGTAATGATCAAAATGAAAATCTCAGTGAATACGACAAAGTGAAGAAGGTGGTTTTAAGCCTGCTGTCGGACATCGGATTGACAGCCGACACAATTTCAATGAGGACAGGTTTTGCAATTGGAAAAGTAACCGCTAGCCTAAGCGAATTTGAAATTTTTGGCGAAGCGCGGGTGGAACCAGGCGGCAAATATTTTAAATACGCACCTGCCAAGCAAAGCCAGCAGCTTGAAGTCCCCGTAACCGAGACGATTATTTTGGCCCTCACCAATTTCTATGAATTTGTCATCGAATATTTTCACCGAGTGGGTCGTAAAGGCCTGCAAACCTATGTAGCCGCCCTCTGGTGCACGCTTGACCGCGAACGCTGGGGACGCGGCTCGGTGATGCAGCTGTGTGCCACGCTGACCTTTCCCCCTGGTCACGGACAGTAAAAAATGCAAATCCGCTTTTATGCTGCTGCAATGCTGTTTTCAAATTCGTCAGGGGAGACGTAATTTAAAT
>JADYXQ010000246.1 GCA_021772135.1 Candidatus Obscuribacter sp. | reverse complement strand
CTAGTACCGGGCTTGGTTTATATCTCTGTCGACGCATTATCGAGGGCCACAGCGGTAAGATTTGGTGCCACGACACTCCAGACCCGGGCGCTACTTTTAGTTTTCAAATTCTTAATCAAGGCCCGGATAGCGCAGAAGCTGTTGGAGCATAAGATCAAAAAGTATGGGAGCAAACCGACAACAATCGTGGTTCGGCAAATTCATACCGGCAGATAATGAGTTATGTGCTGTTTTGCTTTTAAGATGTGATTTTGCGGCCCTGGTCAGACTGGAAAGAACGTGGTCGTAGCTAAAGGAGGGAAAATCGCCCTTCTGAGGCAAGGTTTTCATATACTCAGCAATGATTTCGCCCGCAGATGCCATGCATAAGCACATATCGAAAGGTTTGACCGCCGCAATCTCTTTTAGTGCACGCTCAGGAATCAAACCATAGAGCACAGCACTTTGTGCCATTGCATATGATGGCGAATGATTATCTTTAGCAATCAGGTCACGGAGGTGAAGTCGTACATTGGGAAACTTCAAGTCTGTTGTTGATTGATACGCTGCAGGCTTTTCCATCACTAGAAACCTGACCTCAAGTCTAGAGCCAATTTTTTCCCGTTTCCTATGGCTATAAAAGCCGCCTTCCATCTCCTATGTTCACAAATAACCCTCGTCCGCACATCCTGATCTAGTATGAATTTAAAACTGCAGTCATCCTTTCGAATGATTCGACGGTGCTAATTGCTGTCTAGTGAAGATCATCTATGCGGAGGAAGCTGCTTACCATAGACTGAGCTGATAATCAGATCAGAAAAGAGGGAAGGCTATGAAAATATTAGTTGCCGTTGACCAGAGCGGTTCTGATCAAAATATTGTTGACTATGTGAGGCACTATAAACTTTTAGAAGCTGACGAACTCAAAGTTCTCCATGTGGTTGAGCCTTTGACGATCGGAAGCTATATGAGTGTACTTCCGGGCCCAATGCTGGAAGAAATTAGACAAACAGCATTCACAGAGGGTGAAAAGGTAGTGCACGCAACTGCCGAAAAGCTGCGCCTGATATTTCCGCAATCTGTGGTGACGGCAGAAGTGCAGAACGGCTTTGTTGTTGAAACAATTATCGAAATGGCTAAAAGCTGGTCTGCCGATTTTATTACCGTGGCTGCTCATGGCCGCCGCGGCGTTAATAAGTTTACCCTTGGTAGTATTGCTCGAGCAATAATCAGCGAAGGGCCTTGTTCGGTGATGCTGGTTTCGCTAAAGCAGACTGCTTAGGCAATGGCATGTTCGCTGTCCAGATCGTGATCCTTTAGCTGTTTTTCGATGCTTTTTAGCTCCGCAAGAATTATGTTGACCGGATCTCTTTTCTTTTGCTCAAGCAATCGGGCCAGCGGGTGTGCTGCGCCGATCAACGGTTCGACAATAGTCACAGCCCGTTGAAATAGCTCGAGCGCCTCAAGGTTTTGACCAACGGCACAGCATAAACGTGCCTTGACGATCAGTGCCCTGCCATACCAAAAACATTTGCGGCCGGGTCCATTTTCAATTAATTGAATGGCCCTGTCGATATATTGTCTGGCTTCACCAGCGTTGCCGCAATCTAGAAGCACCTGTGCCAGACCCATGCAAGCTTTGGCAAGTTGATTGCCAACCGGCGGCTCTTTTTCGTCCAAAGAAAATATGAGATCACGGTAGATTGACTCAGCTTGATCAAATCGTCCCCTTAAACGAATGCAATCAGCCAGGTGCCGCTGTATAGAAAACAAACTTTTTTCAGGAATGTCAGCAGAGGCTCTGGCAAGAGTTAGAGCCGATTTAAAGTCTCCCTCGGCTTGACCGAACATGCCTAAAGCGACTCGCACTTTTCCGAAAAATTTCCTCAGCTCAAACAGCGTCAGATCATCGACAGAAACTTCCAGAGCTTCCAGTTCGCGTTGGGCTATATTCAAATTTTTAAAAGCGGCAGTGTATTCTCCTGCACTGTATGCCATGCGGGCAACTTGAATATGACTTTTTACCAGTCTTAACTTACTGACGTGAGCTGCTGTCATTGCGCTGCCGCTGCTGCTGCTGGTGTCAATTTGACCAGGTCAACTGAGCAACAAGATTTTTTTGTCACAAGCTGCGGTACCGTGCCTGGTATCAGGCGATTTGCTTGGCGACCATGGGTGCCTAAGATGATTCTATCAACCATCCAATTGGCGGCAACAGTGACTAATTCATCAGCCGGTTTACCCTTTCGTACTTCGCTATAAACAGTGCATCCGGGTAAATGCTTAAATAATAGTGCCCGCGCTTCATGCACGACTTTGTCTGCGGCACTCTCATGATGCGTCTTTGGTTTGTCCAAAGGAGTCTCAACCGGCTCAACCACAGTAAGAATTCTAAAAATGGTGTCTGACGGCCATGAGCGTTTTACTGTAGCTTCGATGATTTGTTTCCAGTTACCTGTTTGATCGATGGCAATAATTACTTTCATCTTTATCCTGCTTGTTTTACTACACGGTTTGCTTTTGTCTTACGCTTGCACCACTTCTGTCATTCTTAGAAGTTGTTTCATCGCATTTTGGAGTTTTTATTTTTATAACTTCCACAGAACAAAGTGAGCGGTTTACGATTTTTTCCGCAACGCTGCCGAGCAGAATTCTGTCTAATCCAGTGCGGCCGTGCGAGCCAACTACAATTAAGTCGGCGTGCCAATCGTTGGCCTGTTCAATAACTGAATCGGCAATATAGCCACCGATGACCAGTGAACTTACCTGTTGCTCGCTAAAGATTTCCTTTAGATAATCGCCGATATCGGTTGTAAATTTAATACCATGTGCCTTTAGCTTTTTTTCAGCCTCTAACATTAAACTAACGGCCTCAGGAGCAACGAGCCCGTACAGTGCGGCAATGGGCTCCACCACGTGAACAACTTTAAACTGCGTACCTTCAGCCCAAGGTCGACTAGCCACTACGTTGACTGCCTCGCGAGAGCAAAGTGAATCGTCAACTGCAATCAATACTTTCATTCCTGCGCTCCTTAAAACTGTTCGTTCTTAGTATTTTCCATCTTTAAGTTACAAGCGCCATCCATCTTAAGCATCAAACAAAATCGCCGCGCCTTCTTAGAGATTCAACCTTTAGGTCGATATGGCGCATTTCGTCAAGGTAAAGTCATAATGTAATCAGCTAATGAGCTTGCCTGATCTTTGGTCAGTCCTGAAGGCGGCATCGCGTATGCTTCACGCTCAACTCCATCTTTCTTCAGCTTTATTACAAATTCTGCGTCACTAATGCGGCTGGCCACGTACTGACGGCTGTGTCGTTTGGCCGAGCCATCGAGGGAGGGGCCGACGCGGCCGCCTCGATTGCGTACAGTGTGGCAGACGATACAGCCGCGATCATAGAAGAGCATTCTGCCTTCAATTATGCGGCTGCGGCCGTTATTGATTTTTTCATTAAGTGTAGATTCAGATTCAGATTGAGATTGAGCACCAGCCACCGGCTGATCATCTTTATCTTTTTTACCGGCAGGCGCATTATGCCCAGTGCAGAGCGAGTCTGAGACCGCTTTTGGATTAGTTTTGTTCTCAATATTTCTCGCCAGTGAAAGATTGGCGAATAGAGTACTTGCGAATGCTAAAACTATAAGGCCAACAAATAGATTTCGATTTAAGTATTTCATTTTCAAAGCAACTTTTTGAGCCTTTCACCGATGCAATTTAGCAGCAAAGCTAAGCGGCGCACATCATACTTTCGAGCGATTTCTAAACAGAATATGCAAGTTGAACGCTACAGTAGAGCTGTTTGCACTAAGATGCGAAATGATTTTATCTACTGACGACTTGCTGCTAATCAATCTTGCGGTCGATACCGCGTCTTCAAGTCTCATCTAGTCTGACTCAGAACCTCCATTTTCGAGTACACTCATGGTCGCAATTATGAACCAGAGACCGGAGCAATAATCCAGCCATGTCGGTAAGAACAAGGGCAGCAAGAAAAAACGTGGCTGTCAAAGCACCATCAGATGACAAACGCTGGTCAATTGTGGCAGCGGTGATGCGAAAACACGGTTCTGCTCAAAGCGCCTTGATTGAAACCCTGCATTCGGTGCAATCCACCTTCGGATATCTTGATGATACTGCGTTGGCTTTTGTCGCTCATAGCCTGCGCATTCCGCTAAGCAAGGTATACGGCGTTGCTACTTTTTACAGTCACTTTCGTCTCAAACCGCAGGGTAAACACAACTGCGTCATTTGCATGGGCACTGCCTGCTATATCAAGGGCAGCGCCAGGCTGTTGCAGAGAATTGATCAAAAATACGGGCTCAAAGTTGGTGATACTACCAGAGACAATCAGTTTTCTTTGCTTGAAGCTCGGTGTCTGGGAGCCTGCGGCATAGCTCCGGCGGGCATTTTCGACGGCCGAGTACTCGGCAATCTGGCATCACCACTGGTCGAATCACAACTCGACAATTGGTTGGCAGAGTCGCAACAGAATGAACCAAAATTGCCATGATGATAGACCGTAAAATAAATCAGCAAATTTCGTCGCCGGAAGAGCTAGCTAATGTGGCGGCAGAGCAATTGGCCTGGCAAGCCCAGTATCAACACCGCGTTTTTGTTTGTATGGGTACGGCCTGTCAGTCGGTACAAAGCGGCGCGGTGCTTACTGCTTTGCAAGCGGAAATTAAAAGCAAAGCCCGGGAAAATGAATGTCTGGTGTCACCGGGTGGATGCCAGGGCAACTGTGCAAGTGCTCCTCTAGTTTCAGTGCCCGAGCAGGACTTGCTCTATCAAAAGGTTCAACTCTCCGACGCCGAAGAAATCATTGAAGCACTTGCCGGCAAACCAGTCGGTCGATTACTGTGCGACAACAAAAGCGATTTTTTCACTATGCAAAATCGCGTAGTCACCAATCACAGGGGTTTGCTTAATCCAGAAAGCATCGAAGATTATATTGCCGCCGGCGGCTTTAGCGCTTTGCTCAAGGCGCTGACAGACTTTACTCCAGAAGCGGTAGTGCAGGAGCTTCAGAAAAGCGGCCTACGTGGACGTGGCGGAGCAGGTTATCCAACCGGTCTGAAGTGGAGCACTGTGGCTAAGACCAGGGCAGAGCAAAGGTACGTTATTTGCAATGCCGACGAAGGTGACCCCGGCGCTTTTATGAATCGCAGCGTGCTGGAAGATTATCCATTTCGAGTGCTCGAGGGTATGGCAATTGCTGCTTACGCAGTCGGTGCCAGTAAAGGTTATGTTTATGTGCGAGCTGAATATCCACTGGCGGTTGAACGAGTGACAAAGGCGATTCGCAACGCCGAAAAACACGGTTTACTAGGCAACAAAATCGGCTCCATGTCATTTGACTTTCAAGTAGAGATCAGACTGGGCGCCGGTGCATTTGTTTGCGGTGAGGAAACGGCCTTAATTTCGTCCATTGAGGGTGGCAAGGGGTTACCTTGCCCACGGCCTCCTTATCCAGCCGAATCGGGTTTGTGGGGCATGCCTACACTGATAAACAACGTTGAAACATTCGCCAATGTCGTGCCTATCATCTCAGGTGGTGCAGAGAAGTATGCAACTATTGGCACCCCGACCAGTAAAGGCACTAAAACGTTTGCCCTGAGCGGCAGCATCATGAACACCGGTTTGGTTGAAGTACCACTGGGCACTTCTCTGCGCAAGATGATCTTTGATATCGGCGGTGGTGTCCCTGACGGTCACAAGTTTAAGGCAGTTCAAACCGGCGGGCCGGCAGGAGGGTGTATTCCGGAAGAACATCTGGACGCCACCATTGATTACGAAACCCTGATGGAACTTGGCTCTTTTATGGGTTCCGGCGGCATGATTGTTATGGATGATAGCTCTTGCATGGTAGATGTGGCGAAGTTTTTCATGCAATTTTGCGCCGCCGAGTCTTGCGGCAAATGCGTGCCCTGCCGAGTTGGCACCGCCCATATGCATGACATGCTTGACCGCATTACTAAAGGAGAGGGCACCATGGAAGAATTGGGGCAACTGGAATCTCTCTGTGATGTGGTCAAATTCACCAGTCTTTGCGGTCTGGGCCAGGGAGCACCAAATCCGGTGCTCAGCACTTTGCGCTTTTTCAAGGGCGAATATCTGGCGCACATCGTCGGACATACCTGTCCCGCAGGAGTCTGCGCCCCCGTTGGTCAAGATATTCGGAGGCCTACATGCGCGTTGTAACCTTGAAAATAAACGGCCAGGAGATGAGCGGCCGCGACGACGAAGATATTTTGCACGTGGCTCGCGAACACGACATAGAAATTCCGACACTCTGTCAACTTGACGGAATATCTGAATGGGGCGGCTGTCGCCTTTGTCTGGTAGAAATCGAAGGCAGCGCGAAACTCTCAGCTGCCTGCGTCACTAAAGTGAGCGAAGGTATGGTGGTCAATACTGAGTCAGAACGCCTGGCTGGCTACCGTAAGACAATTGTAGAAATGCTCTTCACTGAAGGAAATCACGTCTGCTCAGTTTGCGTTTCAAATAATAACTGCGAATTACAAGACATGTCTTCTGATTTAAAAATTGACCACATCTCCCTTCCTTACCGTTATCCGCTTAGAACGGTTGATGCTTCTCACGATCTCTTTATCTTTGATGCTAACCGCTGCATTCTGTGCACGCGCTGCGTTCGAGTTTGTGATGAGGCAGAAGGCGCTCATACCTGGGATATTGCCGGCCGCGGCATTCAATCACAGTTAGTTTCCGATTTGCATCAACCGTGGGGCGAATCAACGAGCTGCACCAGTTGCGGCAAATGCGTCGAAGCCTGTCCTACTGGAGCCATATTTGAAAAAGGTAAGGCCGCCGGCGAGATGGTCAAAGATGCTAAATTCCTGGTGTATCTGGCCGAAATGAAAGCGGAAAAATCATGAGCAGCACAATCACGAGCAACACAAATGACGTCGGCACTTTGCCAAAGCTTGCTACGGTATGGCTGGATGGTTGCTCGGGCTGCCACATGTCATTACTTGACATGGATCATCGCTTGCTCACCTTGCTTGAGAAAGTAAATCTTGTCTACAGCCCTCTGGTTGATCAAAAACACTTCCCTGATGATGTCGATATTACCCTTGTAGAAGGTGCGATCAGCAGCGAAGCCGATCTCGAAAAAATATTGATGGTGCGCGAGCGTACAAAAATTTTGGTATCTCTGGGAGATTGCGCAGTTACGGCAAATGTACCTTCATTGCGCAATCCACTGGGAGTAAATGCCATTCTTGAGCGGGTAAGCGACGGCGCATTGCCTAAGCAACCAGATACGGTGCCATTGCTCTGCGCGCATGCCAGGCCGGTTCACACCGTAGTTAAAGTTGATTTGTTCGTGCCGGGATGCCCACCTTCAGCCGATACTATTCACTTGGTATTGACTGAACTGCTGGCCGGCCGAACGCCTGATCTTCACGCCATCACGCGTTTTGGTCTTTAGAACACTGATTCACTGATTTCAGGAATGTGGCATGAGCAAGATAATTACTATAGATCCGGTCACTCGAATTGAAGGACACTCTAAAATAACTATTCACCTTGATGAACAAGGCGAAGTAGAAGAAGCACTTTTTCACGTCACACAATTGCGCGGTTTTGAAAAGTTCGCCGAGGGCAGACCTTTTCATGAAATGCCTTCTTTGATGGCCCGCATTTGCGGAATTTGCCCCGTCAGTCACTTAGTCGCCTCAGCCAAAGCTTGCGACATGCTGATGTCAGTGCGTATTCCTCCTACCGCCGTAAAACTGAGACGGATTATTAATCTGGCTCAAATTGCCCAGTCACATGCTCTGAGCTTTTTTTATCTTTCCTCACCAGATCTGCTTTTAGGCATGGACTCAGATCCGGTCAAACGTAATATCGTCGGAGTGGCCAGGGAAAATCCGGAACTGGCACGAAGCGGGGTACAGCTGCGTGCACTGGGCCAAGAAATAATCGAAATTCTCGGTGGAAAGAAGATACACCCAGGTTGGGTAGTACCGGGCGGCGTCAGTCACGCATTGACCGCTGAAAATCGTGACCACATTTTAAAAAAATTGCCGGAGGCTATTGAAATAGCCGAACGCACAATCGTCTGGTTTAGCTCGCAACTGCAAAAATTTACTGAAGAAATAGCTGTTTTTGCCAATTTCCCGGGCCTATTTATGAGTCTGGTTGGAAATAACGGTGAACTGGAAACCTATGATGGCCGCTTGCGTCTGGCTGACGATCAGGGAAAAGTGGTGGCGGATATACCGGCCGAAGAATATAAATCTATTGTCGACGAAGCAATTAATCCACACAGCTATTTGAAATCACCTTATTACAAACCTCAGGGCTATCCTGCAGGCCTTTATCGAGTTGGTCCGCTGGCGCGCTTGCATCTGGCCCAAACATGCGGCACGCCCAAAGCAGATCTGGCAATGACCGAATTTAAAAAGCTCGATCATAAAAGTGCTTTTCACTATCATCTGGCAAGACTGATTGAAATTCTCTACGCCTTTGAGATGATTGAACAGTTATTGCGCGACAGTGAAATTTTGGACAGCCATGTCCGTGCTCATGCCGCTGCCAATGCCCACGAGGGTTTTGGTATTTCTGAAGCGCCTCGTGGAACACTCATGCATCATTATAAAATTGACGATAACGGCCTGATTATATACGCCGACCTGGTAATCGCCACCGGGCATAATAGCTTAGCTATGAATAAAGGCATTACGCAGGCCGCTAAACATTACATCAAAAATCACAAACTTACAGAAGGCATTTTGAATCGCATCGAAGCGGTGATTCGTACTTTTGATCCTTGCCTCAGTTGCTCTACTCATGCCGTTGGACAAATGGCTCTGGATATACAACTGATTGATGCAGGCGGCACAGTGTTAGACAGGGTCGTGCGTTAAAGCAGGAAGTTTGATGCACTGGCTTGTAATTGGTTTTGGTAATGATCTGGCCGGTGATGACGGTTTTGGCATTGCTGTGGCCGAGGAGATCGAGAAGCGGCTAGCCCTTGATCTGGCAGAAAATGAGATCACCATTGAGGTTATCGCAAGAAGAATTCTTGCCCCAGAGCTTATAGAAAATATTACCACTGCCGACGGTGTGATCTTCATCGACGCCAGCGCCGATGTTACTGACGGTAAGCTGCAGCGTATTAATCTACAGCAGACTGATATGCCGCAGAATTCGGCCGACTCGAAGTTAGATTGCGGCAGCTCCTCAATGCTTATGAGTCATCACTGCAATCCAGTCACCTTAATGCAATTAAGTCACACTTTGTATGATCGTAAACCACCGGCCTGGCTCTATGCAGTTGGCGCTTTTGACTTCAGTTTATCTGAAAACTTAAGTGGTGAATTGGCTGCCCTGGTACCGAAAGTGGCTGATCAGATTATTGACCAAATACGTAAACATGCTATCTTTGAGAAAGCCTGAAAGGACTAACGAATGATTCAAATTCAAACTATTCCGCCGAAAAATGAGTGGCAAGCGGCCTACGAGAAAAAACTTGTCAGTGCAGAAGAAGCCGTGCTGTCAATTAAATCGGGAGATTCTGTTTATATTCATTCTCATGCTGCGGCTCCTGAGCCCATAATTGACGCCCTGGTGGGCCGGGCCAGTCACTTGCGCAACGTCAAAATCATACACATTATGACAATGGGAAAAGCGGCATACGCTAGTAAGCAATATGCCGATTCTTTTAAAGTGCACGCGCTGTTTATTGGCGCCAACATTCGTCAGGCCGTAAATGAAGGCCGAGCAGATTACACGCCAATTTTTTTGAGCGAAATTCCCAGGCTGTTCGAGAGCAAACAGATGCCACTGGACATTTGCTTAATTCAAGTATCGCCACCTGACGCTCATGGTTATTGTAGCTACGGTGTATCAGTAGATTGCACAATCGCTGCTCGCAAAGCCTCACGCATTGTAATTGCCGAAGTAAACAAACAGATGCCTCGCACACTCGGCCGTTCGTTTGTGCACGTGAGCAGGCTTGATTATATTGTTGAAACCGACAGGCCATTGCCGGAGCTTGTTCCCATTGCGGTCGGGATAACAGATCAGGCCATTGGCCGGAATGTAGCTTCGCTGGTGGACGACCAGGCAACAATACAACTCGGTATCGGCGCGATACCAAATGCAGTGCTAGGATGTTTAACCGGAAAAAAGGATCTTGGTGTTCACAGCGAGATGCTATCTGATGGAATAATTGATTTAATGGAACTTGGCGTAGTTACAAATGACGCTAAGACCGTGCTACCCGGAAAGGTGGCGGTCAGCTTCATTATGGGTAGCCAGAGACTATATCAATTCGTTGACAACAATCCGGCGGTTGAATTTCAAACCGTTGATTTCATCAACGATCCGTTTATAATTTCGCAAAACTATCGTATGACGTCAATCAATTCGGCGCTGGCCGTAGATTTAACCGGGCAAGTTTCATCAGATTCAATCGGACCCTACCTGTATAGCGGCTTTGGTGGACAACTCGACTTTATCAGAGGGGCCTCCCGGGCAAAAGAAGGCAAGGCGATAATTGCCTTGCGTTCAACAGCAAAAGGTGACACAGTATCGAGGATTGTCGCCTGTCTCAGCGCCGGTAGTGGTGTGGTAACGACCCGGGCGGATGTTCATTATGTAGTCACTGAATATGGTATCGCGCAGCTTCACGGCAATTCTTTGACACAGAGGATGCGTTCGCTTATAGAAATTGCCCACCCGAGCTTCCGCGCTTCTTTAGAGAAGGAGTGCTTCGAGCTGCATGGAAAATTATTGTCTTAAAAATCCCGGCAGAATGCGATTAAACAATTCTCTTACTTTTTTGTCGAAAGTGACATAAGAAAATTAGTAACTGAGTTAATCTGCGAGGGGCTCAGACTCGACGGTGGCATAGAGGTGCCGCGTTGATTGTACTCATCATTGGTGCCCAGAGTCAGCATTTCGGCCCCATTCATGCGCTCGCTCACGTATTGCCGTCCTTTGCGAGCGCCGACATCGTCTAACTCAGCGGCAAACTGACCGCCGACTTTACCGATGGAATGACATGACATGCATCCCGCATTGTAAAACAATTTCTTGCCGGCTGCGATCGATTGAGCGCTTGGTTGAGCGCTTGGTTGAGCGTTTGATCGATCGCTTGGTTGCGCATCTGTGGCAGAGCTACTAACAGGCTCACTGCTCGTAGCATGTGGTTTGATGGCAAAACCACCTTTGGGCTCGGGCAGGGTCATCAAATACGATACCACCATGTTAGATTGTTTTCGGGGTAAGCGCGGATGCGGCATTAACTCTGCTTGTCCGTAAAGAGCAGCAAACTCTCGTTCTTCAGTTTGCCCTGCGGTAATTCGGTCGAGAATAAATTTTCTACTACGGCGGCCCCCGATTGCGGACAGTAGCGGTCCAAGACAGCCACCGTTAGACATGGCAGTGTGACACTGGGCGCAATTGTTTTTTTGAAAAATTAATCTACCTGCCTTACTTGCGGCTGAAGCGGGAAGTGCTCTGTAACCGATGGCGGGAACTTTGACATGTGCTTTTTTTTTCGCATCTTCCGCTATTGCAAGCTGGTTGAGTGTCAGGAGTGCTGACATAATTAGAGTCAACGGTATCCACAATTTTGATTTTCTATACATGGGTACCTTCGTCCTATTTTTTCCAAGCATGAACTGTAGCGTTAATTTGTTCATCGACCAGGGGGATGATTGCAATTACGCGTTGACAATGATATTGCATAGCTATGGTCGACAACATAATTTTACCGACGCTGGAAAATCAGTTAGTAACATGTTGGGAAATAAGAGTGCGCGGCACCGTACAAGGGGTCGGCTTCCGCCCCACTGTCTTCAAACTGGCTACTGAATACGGCATCAGAGGCAGCGTCTTGAATGACGGCGAAGGGGTTTTAATTAAAGCCTGGGCTTCCGAATCTGATTTAGCTGAATTTATTCAATCAATAAGCGCTCAGTCACCGCCCCTGGCTAAAATCGAAAGCATTGAACATTCTGTTATCAACTTGTCCAAGATTCCCAGTGCATTTGCGATTGAAAGAAGCTCAACAGGCGAGTCAGCAACTAATATTTCAGCCGACGCCGCAGTGTGCAATGAATGCCTTGACGATGTATTTGACCCCCTTAACCGTCGCTTTCGCTATCCATTTACGAACTGCACACACTGCGGGCCTCGTTTTTCAATTATCAGCGCCATTCCATATGATCGTGCCAGTACCAGCATGGCTGTTTTTGCAATGTGCGAGAATTGCCAGAAAGAGTATGATGATCCGAGCAATCGCCGCTTTCACGCGCAACCCAATGCTTGCCACGCATGCGGTCCGAAGGTCTGGCTTGAGACCGTCAGCCCACAGCCAGCTAGTGAAATAAAATTGCACTTTGATCCAATTGAAGCTGCAGCAAGGCTAATTGAGCAAGGGGCTATTGTAGCGATTAAAGGTATCGGCGGTTTCCACCTGGCTTGCGACGCTACTAATGAAGAAACTGTTCACCGCATGCGGCAGCGCAAGCATCGCTACGAGAAACCTTTTGCGCTAATGGCCAGGAATGTGGCCATGATTGAAAGCTATTGCCTTTTGAACCCTGCGGAGGCAAAAATTATTGCCGGTACGGCCGCACCAATTGTGGTGCTAAAAACTGTTCGAAATGAAACTTGTTCAAGTAAGCAGCCCGCTTCCCATGCTCCAGTAGCAATAGCCCCATCCGTTGCACCTGGTCAAAATTCTCTCGGTTTCATGCTGCCGTATACGCCACTGCATCACCTTTTGTTCGAGCACCTTAAACAGCCCATAGTACTAACATCGGGCAATCGCGCCGAAGAGCCCCAGTGTATCGACAATGACAGCGCCCGAAAAAGCTTGGCCCTAATTGCCGACTACATACTCATGCACAATAGAGAGATTGTCAATCGTTTAGACGATTCGGTGGCGCGAGTTGACTGTGATGAACAGGTTTATCTACGACGAGGGCGAGGCGTAGCACCAAACCCGATACCGCTGCCGCCAGGATTCGAGGACGCCCCTGATCTTCTGGCCATGGGTAGCGAATTGAAAAATAGCTTTTGCTTGATTAAAAACGGCAAAGCAATAGTTTCGCAGCATCTAGGCGATCTTGAAGAAGCAAATACATTCAATGACTACCAACATAATTTGGTCCTCTACAAAGACCTTTATCGACATAAAGCAACGCAAATCGCAGTAGATTTGCATCCTGATTATTTGTCGTCTAAATTGGGTCGAGCTATTGCAGCCGAGGAAGCGTTGCCCCTGGTTGAAATTCAGCACCATCATGCTCATGTTGCTTCATGCCTGGCCGACAATGGTTATCCTCTTAGCGAAGGCCCCGTATTGGGCATCGCCCTTGACGGGCTAGGTTTCGGCAGCGATGGCTCTTTCTGGGGAGGAGAGTTTTTACTGGCTGATTACCACTCTTTTGAGCTTCTCGGCAGATTTAAACCAGTGGCTCTTTTGGGAGGCTACCAGGCAATGAAAGAGCCCTGGAGAAATACTTACGCGCATCTGATGGCTTGCATGGATTGGCAAAGTTTTAAGACCAAGTACAACGATCTGGAGCTGACCAATTTTTTTGAAACTAAACCACTGGGCACTCTCAATAAAATGCTCGAATCTCAATTTAATTCGCCCCCGGCTTCATCTTGCGGAAGACTTTTTGATGCCGTTGCAGCGGCTCTCGATATCTGCCGCCACCACGCAAGTTATGAAGGCCAGGCGGCCATCGAGTTAGAAGCAATTGTGAATGTGGAATTTCTGGAAGAGCTCGACGATCAAGGAGCTTACGTGTTTGATATAGCGTGTACCGATGATGGAGCCTGCTCTTACATTGAACCAAAACCGGTATGGCAGGCTATTCTCGACGATTTGCAGCGAAGGACCGATAGAGGAGTTATAGCGGCTCGGTTTCATCGAGCATTGGCAAAGGCTATAGTAATCATGGCTAAAAAGTTGAGTAACCGCGGGCAGGAAAAACAGCTGGCCACAATTGCGTTATCTGGTGGCGTTTTTCAAAATAAAATTCTTGAGAAACTGGTACAAAGCGGCCTGCGGTCTAATAATTTCAAAGTTCTCACCCATCGCCAGGTGCCTGCCAATGATGGCGGCCTGGCTCTGGGTCAGGCGATAATTTGTGCAGCTTTGCAACTACGAAAAAAATGAGGAGCGAGCCATGTGCCTTGGCATACCTGGTCAAATAATAGAAATTGTCGATCAAGAAAAAAATCTGGCAAAAGTTGCCATTTCAGGAATTAAGCGTGAGGTCAATATTACTTGTATCGTTGATGAAGATCATCCGGTCGACTCATGTGTTGGTGAATGGGTGCTGATACACGTCGGTTTTGCCATGAGCCGCATTGACGAAGATGAGGCAAAAAAGACTCTTGAACTCTTGCACGAATTGGGTGAAGCACAAAGCGAATTAGACTCGATGGCGAGGGAACCAGTCTTATGAAATACGTAGATGAATTTCGCGATCCGGTTTTAGCAAAATCATTAGTGCGGGAAATTAACGAACTGGTTGAAGCCATCGAATTTACCAGACAAAGGCCCATACAAATTATGGAATTTTGTGGAGGTCACACGCACACGATTTTTCGCTATGGCATTGAACAGTTATTGCCAAAATGTATTGAGCTTGTACACGGTCCGGGCTGCCCTGTTTGTGTATTGCCAATGGGACGAGTTGATGATTGTGTTTCGCTCGCGCAAAGGCCAGAAGTGATTATGACTACTTTTGGCGACGCCATGCGAGTGCCGGGCTCGAAAAAAAGCTTACTTCAGGCAAAAGCGGACGGTGCCGATGTACGCATGGTTTATTCACCACTGGACGCGCTGCGTCTGGCCCACCAGAATAAAAATCGGGAAGTGATATTTTTTGCCCTTGGTTTTGAAACAACAATGCCGAGCACAGCGCTAACCGTGCTGCAGGCCGAAGCCGATGGTGTGGACAATTTTTCTCTGTTCTGCAATCACATTACCACCGTACCAATAATGAACGCGCTTCTTGAAACGCCGGGTATGCAACTTGACGGTTTTGTAGCACCAGGTCATGTGAGCATGGTGGTAGGCGAAAAGCCTTTTCATTTTGTCGCCGAAAAATATAAAAAGCCCATCGTCATTACCGGTTTCGAACCGCTGGATATTTTGCAGTCTATCTGGTTGGTAATTAAGCAAATTGCCGAGCAACGCGCTGAGGTTGAAAACCAGTACGCGCGAGTGGTGGCAAGCAGTGGTAACCTTCCAGCTCTAGAGGCTATGGACCGCGTCTTCGAACTGAGAGAATTTTTCGAATGGCGCGGGCTCGGTACAATTGAGCATTCCGGCATTAAAATACAAAACGACTACGCCAGATTTGACGCCGAAAGAAAATTTCCTGTGCCAAATGTCAAAATTGCCGATCCTAAGTCATGCCAGTGCGGTGACGTGTTGAAAGGTGTAATTAAACCCTGGCAATGCAAGGTATTCGCCGGTTCCTGCACTCCGGAAACTCCCATGGGAGCTCTCATGGTCTCTTCAGAAGGAGCATGCGCCGCTTACTATAATTTTGGCAGTCTTCCCGAATTGATGGCATTAAAACTCGCCAGGCAAAATCAGGAGGCTTTGCCGTGAATGGCTCCAGCTCTAATGGAATGCGCAGGCGCAGTGGCAAATTGACCGCTGAAACCATTAACATGTCTCACGGCGGCGGCGGCAAAGCCATGCGCGATTTAATCGAAGATGTGTTTTTGAGAAGCTTCGACACTCAAGATTTTCTGGCCCTCGAAGATCAGGCGAGAGTTGACCTTTCGGCTTTGACCATACTTGGCGACAGGCTAGCTTTAACCACTGATTCATATGTGGTGGACCCAATATTCTTTGCCGGTGGAGACATCGGCAAACTTGCAGTTTGCGGCACTGTCAATGATTTGGCCGTAGGAGGTGCAATTGCCCTTTATCTGACCTGCGGCTTTATCATCGAAGAGGGCTTTTCTGTGACGGATTTGCGCCGCATAGCGATTTCCATGAAACTGGCTGCTGATGCTGCCGGTGTAAAAATCATTACCGGTGATACTAAAGTTGTGGATAGAGGAGCGGCCGACAAAATATTCATTAACACCGCCGGCATCGGCGTAATTCCTCAGAATATTAACGTTGGCGCCCAAAGGGCGGAGCCAGGTGATCTGGTTTTGATTAACGGTTTCATTGGCGATCACGGTGCGGCAATTGTCGGAGCGAGAGAAGATCTGTCGATTGAAAGCGATATTGAAAGTGACTGCCAGCCTCTCAATCGGTTAATTGAAAGTTTGTTAGCTGTATGTCCGCAGGTACACTGTATGCGCGATGCTACCAGGGGCGGTATTGCAACGGTGCTTAACGAATTTGCCATCAGCAGCCGCTGCTGTATTAAAATTGATGAAACTGCGATTCCCATTCGCAATGAAGTTAGAGGAATGTGCGAAATTCTCGGTCTCGATCCCCTTTATCTGGCCAATGAGGGAAAAGTAGTGGTAATTTTGCCCCGCGAAAAGGCGTCGGCCGCCCTTACGGCGATGCGCCATGACCAGGCGGGAGTTCACAGCACCATTATCGGAGAGGTTTTCAATTCTCCAGAAGAAATTGTAATCTTAAAAACCGCATTTGGTGGCGAGCGCATTGTAGACATGCTTGTAGGCGATCAACTTCCGAGGATATGCTAGTGCATGAACTCGGTATTACCCAGAATATTGTTGCTATCGTCAGCGAACGAGCAGGCGAGCAAAAAGTTACAAGAGTGAAGTTGGAAATTGGTACGCTATCGGCTATTGTGCCTGATGCCATCAGATTTTGTTTTGATCTTTGCGCTCAAGGTACCAGCTTAGAGGGTGCCGCTCTGGAGATAGACGAAATTGCCGGTCGGGGTAAATGCAAGGGATGCGGCGAAGAGATGCCGCTTTCTTTACTGGCCGGCATCTGCCAGTGTGGCTCTCGCGACATAATCTGCGTGGCCGGTCAAGAACTAAACATAAAAGAAATGGAGGTGCTCTGATGTGTGCAACCTGTGGATGTTCAGATGATGCCAGGCCAAAGATCGTAAATTTACAGAACGGTCAATCAGCTGTGCTCAATAATCAAGATCATCACCACGAACATGACCACGAACATG